>JAYVCM010000040.1:0-3834 GCA_043749955.1 Limisphaerales bacterium
CGTCGCGCCTGTCTCCAACTTAAAAAAGAATGGAGACAGGCGCGACGCCTGTCCTACGACGAGCGCCATCCTCCCGCTTATTCTCGGCGATGAAACCAAAGCCGTCCTCGCCGCGACACAACTGCGCGCACAGAACATTTTTATTCCCGCCATCCGTTATCCGACCGTGGCGCGCGGCGCGGCGCGATTACGCGTGACGCTCACGGCCGCGCACTCGGCGGAAGATGTGTCAGAACTACTGGCGGCATTGCAAATCCTGAACCCATGAACAAGTTCGCCCAACTCGACCGCAAATTTGTCTGGCATCCGTTCACGCAGATGCGCGACTGGCTCACGCGTGAACCGATCGTCATCACGTCCGGCAAGGGCGCGGTGCTGCGCGATGTTCACGGACGCGAATATCTGGACGCCAATTCGTCCATCTGGACCAACCTGCACGGCCACAATCATCCCAGGATCAATTCCGCCATCCACCGGCAGTTGAAAAAGATTGCCCACAGTTCCGCGCTGGGATTTGCGAACGAACCGGCCAGCTTGCTCGCGGAAAAACTGGTGAGCATTACCGATTGCCGATTGCCGATTGCCGATTCAAGCGGCCAGCGCGCACGAAAGTTCAATCCGCAATCCGCAATCCGCAATCCGCAATTGGCGAAGGTTTTCTTTTCCGACGACGGCTCGACGGCGCTGGAAGTCGCGCTCAAGCTCGCCTATGAATACACCCGGCGCACCCGCAGCAAAACGGTGGGGCGAGCGTCCTCGCGAGCCGTGCAGCCAAAATTTCTCTCGCTCGATGGCGCGTATCACGGTGACACGATTGGCGCGGTTTCGCTCGGCCACATTGATCTGTTTCACCGGGCTTACGGCGGGATGCTGTTCAAGACCGACAAGGTTATGTCGCCGTATTGCTACCGCTGCCCGTTCAACCGCGCCAAGCCGGAACGCGACGACGCGCGGAAATATCGGAAGTGCAGTTGGGAATGTGTCGGCAAAGTGGAACAGAAGTTTTCGACGCAGAAAAAACGCGGCAATCCTTACGCCGCGTTTGTCTTTGAGCCGCTCATGCAGGGCGCAGCAGGAATGATTCCGCAGCCGGACGGCTGGCTGGGACAGGTCACGGACATTGCGCGAGCGAATGGTGCGCTGCTCATCGCAGACGAAGTGATGACGGGTTTTGGTAGGACAGGCGTCGCGCCTGTCTCCATCTCAAAGGGCGGACAAAAAATTAGAGACAGGCGCGACGCCTGTCCTACGCTGTTCGCCAGCCACCACGAAAATGTTCAACCCGACTTTCTCTGCCTCGCCAAAGGCCTGACCGGCGGTTACCTGCCGATGGCGGCGACGCTGACGACGCAAAAAGTTTTCGACGCGTTCCTCGGCGAATACGAGGAGTTCAAAACCTTTTTCCACGGCCACAGTTTCACCGGCAACCAGCTTGGCGCGGCGGCGGCGCTGGCAAGTTTGGAAATTTTGCGGAGCCGGCAGTCCATCGTGGAGCGGCAAAAAATGGAGCGGACACTGCACGAAGAATTGCAAACGCTCTGGGTGCTCCCACAAATAGGAGACATCCGTCGCACCGGGCTCATCGCGGGCATTGAACTCGTCAAAAACTGGCGGACGCGCGAGCCGTTCGCGTTGCGCGAGCGCGCGGGCATCCGCGTGTGCGAGGCGATGGCGCGGCGCGGCGTGCTGACACGACCCGTCGGCAATGTCATCGTGCTGCTGCCGCCGTATTGCACCACGCGGGCGCAGTTGCAGCAGATGTTGGCGGCGTTGCGCGAGGCGGTGATGGAAATTTTTCCGGCGAAGCTCCAAGCACCAAGACGGAGCGCTTCAGTTTGATTTTTCCGACCGTGTCCGCGTTCTTTCCAAATCATTCTTCTTGGACACCCGACAGCGGCGGTGAACCGCACGCAGTCCAGACGCTTCGCGCGGTTTCAAAGCCACTCGACATTCGCGAAGCGTCTGGACTGCGGCTGCTTTAGCACCGCTTTCAGACGAGCGCGTCAGCTTGATGCTTGGAGCTTGGGTTTTGGAGCTTTAATTCCGCGCCCAACGAGCCGAGCATTGCTCGGCGTTCCGTCAGTTCGCCAGCAGCTCTTTCAACTTCGGCTCCATGGCGTTCGCCCAGATTTTGTAGCCGGCTTCGTTGGGATGCAGTGCGTCGGGCATGATGCTCTTGGAGATGGAGCCGTCGTTTTCAATCAACTGCGAGCCGAAGTCGAGGTAGAAAATATGTTTCCCATCATCCAGCCGGGCGAGCGCCTGATTTACTTCCAAAAGTCTTCCGCGTTGGGAGCTGAAGCTCTTGGCGCGCGGAAAAATTCCCAGCAGCAAAACTTTCGTGTCCGGCTGGCGCGTGCGGATCTGCTGCACGATGGCGGTGACGCCTTCGAGAATGTCAGAATCGGTGTAGGCATCGGTGCCATCCTTGTTTTTGCCGGAGTTGTTCGTGCCGATCATCACGATTGCGACCTTGGCCTTGATGCCGTCAAGCTGGCCGTGTTCAATCCGCCAGAGGACGTGCTGGGTTTGGTCGCCGCTGACGCCGAAGTTGATGACCTTGCGCTGGCCGTAAAATTCCGCCCAGACCTTTTTGCCGCCGCCTTCCCAGCCTTGCGTGATCGAGTCGCCGATGAATTCCAAATCGTAATCGCCGGGCGCATCCTTGGCGCGTTGCAGGACGAGCGACTGCCGGTTGGTGGCGCCGCCGGTGCGCGGCACGGGGATGATGGCGGTGTTGGTGTGGATCACCGGCACCACGATGACGTTGGTGCCCGGCGCGTTCGTCTGCGCGGACAAGGAGAATTGAACCATGACCGCCGCAACGGCCAAGAGAATGAATTTTTGTGATTTCATGTTTTGGAAAAAATGACAATTGCTGCGCGCCGCGTCAATCACCGTGTGACCGGTGCGGTGGTTTTGTTTGCATCTCCGTTTTTGAGCAGCGGCCTGTTTGCTCAATCCCAAAGGGATTGTGTCCTACAGCCCAAGGTTGCGAGGCACGAGCTACCTTGGGAACGCCGCGCCCAGGAACCCAACCCCAACGGGGTTGCGGCCCGGCCCGCCAATGTTCACCGCCGCCGCAACCCCGTTGGGGTTGTGATTTTCTCCCGACGTTTACCCAGGGTAGCTCGTGCCTCGCAACCCTGGGCTTTGAGCCGGAATCCCTTTGGGATTCGTGGCCGTCGACTTCAGCCCGGCAAGAAATTGAGCTGCGCCCGACAATCTAGTCACTGCTTGAACGGAACGCCGGGCACCGTCCCGGCAAGTTTGCAGCGGAGGTTCTATCGGGCCGAGACGGTGCTCGGCGTTCCGAATTTTACCGCTACCGTGTCACCGGCGGCTTGATGAACAGCGCCAGCACCGCGCCGACCAGCAGCAGCGATCCCGCCGTGATGAATGAAAGTTGAAAACTTCCGCCGCTGTGAGCCGTCAGCATTTGTTGCATGCGGCTCAAGACGAATCCACCGACGCCCCACGCGGTGAACAGGATTCCGTAGTTCATGCCGAAACTTTTCAGGCCCCAGAAATCTTTTGTGAGCGACGGGAACAGCGCAAGGTTCGCGCCGTAGTTGAAACCGATGAACGTGGCGAGCAGGACGATGAGCGCGGGTGTCGTCTCCTTGCTGGCGGTCACCGGGATGGCGATGAACATCAGCACCGCCTGGATGAGCAGCACGAGCATCAGCGTCCAGCGGCGGCCGATCTTGTCTGACAAAATTCCCGCGACGATGCGGCCACCGGCGTTGCCGAGCGCCATCACGGCCACGGCGATGAAGGCGTTCACACCCATGCTTTTCTTGGCCATGCCGCTGACGCTGCTGATGACCATCA
>JAYVCM010000041.1:0-5359 GCA_043749955.1 Limisphaerales bacterium
TCCAGCCCGCCTCGATGACGTAGCCAGCCACGCGTGAAATAAAACCGCGTTCTGGATTCACATAAAACGCGTGGGAGACCACCACGAGCAAAATGGCGATGCCACGCAAGCCGTCCAGCACGTCAAAATGGCTGCCGGTGCTGGCGGAAACCTCCCAGCGTTTGAGCAGGCGTGAAAGCATGGGCGGCAGTCTGGCGGAAACCGCGACAAAAATGAAACCTGAAATTTGAAGGGCGTATTGCGGTTTCTTGCGGGGCTGAAGTTGCCGTCCCCGAATCCCAAAGGGATTCCGGCGCAAAGCCCAGCAAGGGTTGTCCCGCAGCGCGGGAAGCCACCCTGGGTAACCGTCCGGAAGAAACACAACCCCAACGGGGTTGCGGCGGTGAACGTCGGCTGGCCGGGTCGCAACCCCGTTGGGGTTGGGTTCATGGGCGCGGTCTTCCCAAGGTAGCTCGTTCCTCGCAACCCCGCGGCTGCGGGGCTGATGGACACAATCCCTTTGGGATTGAACAAGTCGTTGCTGCTCAAAAGTGAGAAGCGCCCGAGATTGCTTCTTTTCAAGTTTCAGGTTTCCAATGTCCGCATTTATTTTGCACAATCCGCGCCGTGTCCGCCGGAACCAAAGAATCTTCCCGCCTCGCCGCGCTGCTCTCGCGCCATGCGGCGGCGCTCGGCTACGTTGTCCGCGTGGTGCTGCCGGTGATTTTGCGGACCGGCAGGCGTCCGGTGATTTTTTCGCGGCGCACGGGCATGGGCGACATCGTCTGCTCCGTCGGCCCGGCGCGTGAACTGATGAAGCGGCATCCCGGCGCGACGTTCATTTACAACTGCCACCCGGATTTCGCCGCCGTTCCGATCATCGCCGGCATCGCCGGCCGCGTCACGTCGCTCGAACCCATCGGCCTCGTCGGGCACTGGTATCGTTTTCTGCTCGCGGGCTTTTATCATTTCGCGCACGGCGACGACACGCCCGGCATGGTTGCGAAGGAGCCGATGGTGGCGGAGTTCTGCCGGCAATTTAATCTGCCCATCACGGACGCGCATCCGCACCTGGCCGTCTCCGCCGCCGCGCAGGAAAAAGTCAAAACGCTTCTCGCGGAAAAAAAACTCGAGGCCGCGTCGCTCGTCCTCATCCATCCCGGGCCGAGCTGGCCGGTGAAGGAATGGCCGCGGGAGCAGTGGACGCAGCTCGTGGCGGCGCTGCGCGAACGCGGCTGCACGAACATCGCGCAGCTCGGCGTGGGGCGGTATATGAACTTCGGTCAGGTCGCGGTGGAGACGATTCCCGGCGCGGTGTCGCTCGTGGATGCGCTGTCCGTGGAGGAGTGCATCGCCGTGATCGCGCAGGCGAAATTATTTATTGGTATTGATTCCGGCCTGCTGCACATCGCCGCCAGCACGCGGACACCGGCGGTCGGGCTGTGGGGCTGCACGTCGCCGCAATTTTTCTACGCGGAAAATGTCCGCCAAGATTTTGTCGTCAGCAAGGTTCCCTGCCAGGGCTGCTACCACCGGCTGCCGCGCCTGCACTGGGTCACCGGCTGCCCGCATGACATTGAGTGCATGAAAACTTTGCCGGTGGAAAATGTTTTGCGCGCGTGCCTGGCAAAACTGGAACCGGCATGAAAATCCTCGTCGTCTCCAACCTTTACCCGCCGCAGCACGTCGGCGGTTACGAGCTGGGCTGCCGCGACGTGGTGGAAAAGCTCCGGGCGCGCGGCCACACGCTCCGCATCCTGACGAGCGATTTCCGCAACGGTGAAACCCCCAACCCGCCGGGCGAAACGGACGTCGGGCGCGTGCTGCAATTCAACATGAACGTGGACGACCCGCCGCATGACAAGCGGGCCGAGTGCCGCAAGCTGGCGCAGGCGTTGAAGCAGTTCCGGCCGGACGTGGTTTATTTCTGGAACCAGACGCGGCTGTGCTACTGGCTCCAGGCCACGGCGCGCTGGCACGGCTGCCCCACGGCGTTTTTTTTGTCGGACGCCAACTTCGCCTCCTGGCGCGTCGGCGCGTGGCTGGCGGGCATGGCGAAAAAGAACGCGCTCATCCAGACGATTTTCGGAAAAACTTTCCTGGTGCGCGGGCGCGGGGTGATGGAGAACCAGACCAGCCATTTCGCCAGCGAATTTTTGCGCGGCGTCGCGGAGAAAAACCACATCCGTGTGAGCCGGAAAAATTCAGTCGTCGCGCACTGGGGCATTGAGCCGGCGCAGTTCGCCGCCGCCGCGCTGCGCGCGCGCTGGCCGGTGAAGCGGCTGCTCTACGTCGGGCAGTTGATCGAGCAGAAAGGCGTCCACACGGCCATCACCGCGCTCGGTTTGCTGGCGCAGGAAAAAGAATTTTCGGAACTCACGTTCACCATCGCGGGCGGCGGTTATTTTCCTGAATATGTGGACCGGCTGCGCGCCCTGGCGGCGCAGCTCGGCCTGGGCGGCCGCGTGACCTTTCTCGGCAAGCTGCCGCGCACCGAACTGCCGCGCATCTACGCGGAGCACGACGCGCTGGTGTTTCCATCGGAATGGGACGAGCCGTTCGCCATCACGCCGCTGGAGGCGATGGCCGGCGGGCTGGCGGTGGTCGGCACCACGACGGGCGGCAGCGGCGAGTTGTTCCGCAACCGCGAGACGGCGATGACCTTCCGCGCCGGCGACGCGGCGGACTGCGCGCGCGCCCTCCGCGAGCTGTGCGCCGACCGCGCGTTGTTTGAGAAAATCACCCGCAACGCGCAACGCGAGGTCAGCGAAAAACACACGCTCGACGCGATGGTGGACAAGATTGAACGAAGTCTGCTGAAAATTTGCGGCGCGTGATTGCGGCCACCCTTTTGGTTCAATCGCTCCGGGAAAAAAGCGGTGCTAAAGCAGCCGCAGTCCAGACGCGTTGCGACCATTGGGCATCATCCGGCCGCGCGCAGCGTCCTGCGGTGGCTGCAAGGGGAACGGGGCTGACACCGCTTTCGCTTGGAACCGACGTATGCGGTTGGATGTTGGATGTTGGATGTTGGATGTTCACTGTTTCCCCTCCTTCCCAAAAGCGGTGTGTGCCCCCAGCCCCTCACCCACCGCAGTCCAAGACGCTCCGCGCAGTTCTAAAATCATTCCCGCTCGGAGCGGGACGTCGTTGTCTTGGGGTTTCACATTTCCGGTTTCACAACGTCGCCGTCTGGATTTCCAGCAGGGTGCCGTAGCGGCTGATCTGCTCGGCGGCGGCGGTGATGACCTGCGCGACAGGGATCATGTCCATGCACTTGCGGTCGAAGTCGCACGGGTTCCGCAGCCAGCACGGCGCGCAGCGGACCTGCGAATAAAGATTTTTGTTGGCGACGTAGCCGGTCTGCGCGGGCTTCTCGCGTCCGCCATAGACGATGACGCTGCGGCAGTCCACCGCGCGGGCGAGGTGCATGAGAAAGCCCACGAGGCCGATGAACACGAGCGAATTCGCGAGGATGGCGGCGGATTCGCGGGGCGTGGTCTTGCCGCGCAGATCCGTCGCGCCCTCGAGCTTGGGATCGCCGGCCGCGCCCAGTTGGACGACGTGGACATCGGTGCGCAGCTCGGAGCAGACCTCCTGAAAGCGGTGCGGATACCATTCCCGGTTCCGCATCGGCTGGGAATCGGCGAGCGAAGAAGTCTGCATGGCCACCTGGTTTTCGGCGATGCGCCCGGCGGCAAACTCCTCGGGCGTCAGAAAAAGAAACGGGCGCAGTTCCACCGGGCCGCCGATGCCCGCGAGCCGGCACATCTGGATGAGCGCGTGTTCGGTGGGCGGCTCGTCGGCGTCGCGCAGGGGATCATATTTGGTTTCGCCGAGCGGGAGGAGCGGCAGGCCGAGTTCGCCCCAGCCAGTGCGCGTGACCGAGCGGGTGATGACCGTGTCCACATCCGGGTTGCGCGCGAAGAGGGAACGATGCGGCGTGGCCATGGCCAGCCCGCGGGTGCCGCGCTTTTTTAATTCACGGAAAACCAGCGTCGTGGCGAGGTCGCCGCCGAGCGAGCCGTTGCCCCGGAAAAACCGTCCGGGAAAACCGAGCCGCGCGCGGTTGACCAGGCCCGCAAACGGGGCGGCGGCGCGTTGGACAATTCCGGCGGATTCTGCCATGCAGGGATGTTTCCAATTTGCGCGCGAAGCGCAAGCCCCATTGTCAGCGCGGTTTGACGCCGCAGACGAGAATGTTGATGTAAAGCGTGTCCGCTCCGGGGCGGTTCTCCGCCACGCGCGAGTTCGGAAAAAACCGGTCCGCCCACCGGTGGAGGCCGCCGCGCAGGCAGCCGTGAAGCCGGAACAGCAGCGCGAACAGCGCGGAGAAAAACGAGAACGCGCGCCGGTGCAGCCACCGTCCGTGAGCGTCGTATAAAAACAAAAGCGCCCGCGCATCGGTCGTCAGCTTTTTGACGGCGACGTTTTCAAAGCCGGAATTTTTGCACTGCACGGCGAGGCCGTCCGCCGTCCAGCGGTGCAGATCGAACGGACACGGATGGTCGGCGTAGATGCCGTGCGTGGAGAGGATCAGTTTTCCGCCGGGGCGCAACAGGCGCAGACATTCGCGCAGATAATTTTCCGGCGACACGACGTGTTCGAGGACCTGGGTGGAAATGATGAGGTCAAAACGGTTGTCCGGCGCGGCAACTTGCAGGGATTCGCCGAGAACGTAATCCAGTCCATGCCCGTCACCGAGGGCGAAATCGGCGCGCTGGTAATTCGCGTTCGGGAACAACGCACGATAGGGCGAACTGCCCGCGCCAAAATCGAGGATGTCAATTTTCGCCGCCGTCGCGTGCGCCTGCAAGGCGAGCAGCAAATCGGACAGGTGCAGATACAGGCTGTCGCCGGGACGCGGCGCGATGCGTTCCCGCAGATGCAGGTCGCTGACGATGTCGGACAGTTCGGCCAGAGTTTTCTGGTTCATAATTCAGCCGGCCTCCCAGTTGAATTCTTCGAGATACGCGCAGGCCTCGGGCCGCCAGCCGAACAGCGTGTGCCGGTCCACGATGGAAACCTCGAACGACAGCGGCACTTCCAGCGTCTCAAAAAAATGTCCGCCCGGCGGCTCGGACAGATAGGTGCGCAGGAAAAAATTCCCGACGTTCAGGTGCAGCTTCGGGATGCGACATTTCAAAACCGTGCGGCTGCCTTGGCGGCAGATCGCCTGGTCCTGGTCATACACCCAGCAATGGCCCGCCGGCGCGCCGAACTGGTTGATGATTTGAAAGGAAAAACACATGCCGTTGCGCGGCTGGCCGTGTTCGATGGTGAACTGCAGCTCCAGCGGCTCGCCGGAAATCTGCACCTGGTTCGGGCGCGACGTTTTGATCTCCACCCGGTCCACACGCGGGCTTTGCACGGACTTGGACTG
>JAYVCM010000042.1:0-2911 GCA_043749955.1 Limisphaerales bacterium
TCTTCACAATTTCGTCGCAGACAAAATCCGCGTAATTTCCCTGCGCGGCGGAATTCAAATACTGGCTGCCGCCCCAGCGCGTCTTGCCATCGCACACGACGAGAATCATCGGCGTGATTTCATCCGCGATTTGTTGCGTGAACTTCAGCCACACGTTTGAGCTGGCGATGAATTTGTCCGCCGAGTTGCCGTAGCCCGGCAGATAATAAATCACCGGCAGCCGCGCGCCATTGGTCGCCTGGGCCGGTAGAAAAACCGGGACGGGACGCGACGACGGATCGTGCAGCGGATTATTTTTCAGCGCGCGGCTGTTGAGCGTGATGACTTCCAGCCGCGCTTCGTGCGCGGAAAGTTTTGCCAGCGCATCGTCAACTGCCTTGCCCAGCGCGGGGATTCGCTGCGAATAAACGATGGGGCCGACCTTGTCGAAGGCGGGAAAATTGGTGCGTGCCGCAAAAACTTCGTCGGCGTAGCGGTGGCCCAGGTTGCCGAGGAACGCGATGACGTAATGCCGGAACGGCCGGCCGGGCAGGGAGGTCACGATGCCCGCGTCGGAGCCGTAGTTGAACGTCAGCCCGGTCTTGTGCGCGAAGTTCACCGCGGCCTGCGCGTTCGCCGCGCGGATGTCCACGCCGAAATCTTCACCGTCCACGATGACGTGTCCGTTGGTCGGATTGATCCAGCGTCCGGCGACGCGCGAAGGGATTCCGGGGCGCACATTTTTTGCGCCGGGAAAATTCGCCGTGGTCAGCGCGTCGTTGAACGCCTGCTCGGACAAAAGTTTTTTCAAGAAAGCGCGCGAAGCTTCGGACAAAAGTTTTGCCGTCACCGGTTTGCCGTCCGCGCCTTGCCAGAATTCTCCCGCGCCGCCGTCAATGATCCAGAACAGCCGCGCCACGTCGAACGCCGTCAGGTGGATCTGCCCCGGCGACCAGCCGCGTCCGTCCTTGGGCGACGTGGCATTGATCTGCAACGTGCCGAGGTTCAGTTCGCGGAACTCGCGGTTGAGCGGCTCGATTTCATTTTGGTCATGCAACATTTTCAGCAGCGCGCTGGTGGCGTGGTTGTCGCTGACGGTGATCATCGGTTCGAGCCAGTCACGGATTTTGCGCGGCTCCGGCTTTGCGTTCGTGACGGCGTAAATATATTCCGTGTCGAACGTGAGCCGGCCCGCGTCAACCATTCGCATGACATGAAACGCGACGAGAATCTTGAACAACGACGCGGGATACGGCGCCATGAATTGATACGGCGCGCTGGTGCGGCCCGGCATAACGTCGTCGGCCTCGGTCAACGGGGGATTGTTCGTCCAGCCTTTGGTGGTGAGCTGATGGCCGTCCTCGCGCGCAAATGTCCCGCCGTCGGAACGCTCGATGTCCCAGCGCAGAAAGCGCACGCTGCTTGCGCCGGCATTTTTGTCCAGCGGCACGACGAGGCCGTTCGGATAATCGCGCGACAGCAAAACGCAGGCGCGATCCACCATGCGCCCATCGGCGTCGAGCTGGATGACGGCGACGTTGATGTTTGGTGGGTGGGCGATTTGCTTGGCGGGCAGACCCAGCTGCGCCTTCACGGGGCGGCTCTCATTGCCCGCGCCGAAGTCCACCACGCGCTCGAAATGTTCGGCGCGCACGGCGTCGAGCAGCGCAGATTCGAGCGGCGTTTCCGCGTGAACCCACGCGGTCACGGCGCAAAACAGCGTGACGAATGTCAGTGTAAATTTCTTCTCCATAGCAACCGGCGGAAAAGTTTTGTTCCAAACCCGGCGGGAAAGCCACTACTAATTTTGGGCGTATGGCCGTCCGCTTTGATTCATAAATGTCGCCGGTAACTTTTGACCGGCGCATCTCACTTTCTTGCGGAGATTGTTTTTGTCTCATTAACACCCGGCTTCAGCCGGGTGGTGCTGGGGTGGAGGAATGGGAACGGTTTCAACCGTTTCAGGGTCGTGCTGCGTTTCATTGCCCCGGCAAAGCCGTTGAAACGGCTGCGACAGTCTCCGTCACCCAACACCGGGCTGAAGCCCGGTGTTAATGAGAGGTTGCAAGAAAGTGAGATGCGCCCGCTTCTGACCGGCTCAAAACGTCAGGCTAGACAAAACCCATTGTCCAAGAGATTATCCAACGCATCAACCACAACAAACCTATGAATAAACTAAAATCCATCCTCATGATCGCTGCGGTCATCGCGAGCACCTTGCCGCTGATGGCGCAGCAAAAACGCGTCAGCCCCCACGAAACCGTCAGCGCGGTCATTGACGGCAGCCGCGTCACGGTCGTCTATGGTCGGCCCTACGCCAAGGATCCCAAGACCGGCGACGCCCGCGACATCTGGGGCGGCGTGGTGCCCTATGGCAAGGTCTGGCGCACGGGCGCGGACGAGGCCACGCTGCTCATCACCCAGAAGCCGCTCGTGTTCGGCGAGACCACGATTCCGGCGGGCGCTTACACCCTGTTCACGCTGCCGCAGGAAGACGGCACGGCCAAACTCATCATCAACAAACAGCTCGGCCAGTGGGGCACGCAATACGACGAGAAGCAGGACCTCGCGCGGATTGATTTGAAAAAGGAAGTGACGGACAAAACCGCAGACCAGTTGACGCTGGCCGTTGCAAAAAACCCGGCCGGCGGCGGCGTCCTGAAAATCATCTGGGCGAACACGCAGTTTTCGGCGGCGTTCACGGTGCAGAAATAATTTCAACCTGACAATTTTATGAAAACAAAAACACTCCGATACGTTTCCCTCCTCGCCGGTGGAATGCTGCTGGCCGCCAGTGCGCTGGCGCAGGCGCCCAAGATTGAATTTCCCGCGCCCAGTCCGGCCTGCACGTTGAAGCAGCGCGTCGGGCTGACGGACTTTGAGATTGTTTATTCCCGGCCCAGCGCCAAAGGCCGCCAGGTTTTCGGCAACG
>JAYVCM010000043.1:0-2552 GCA_043749955.1 Limisphaerales bacterium
GCGCTGGGCCGCAAATTCGCCCGGATTTCATTGGGCGGAATGCGGGACGAAGCGGAGATCCGCGGTCATCGCCGCACTTACGTCGGCGCGATGCCCGGAAGAATCATCCAGACGCTCCGCCGCATCGAGAGCAACAACCCGGTGATCCTCCTCGACGAACTCGACAAGGTCGGCGCGGATTTTCGCGGCGACCCGGCGTCGGCGCTGCTCGAAGTCCTCGACCCCGCGCAGAACCACACCTTCACCGACCATTATCTGGATCTGCCGTTTGACTTGTCGCGCGTGCTGTTCATCGCGACGGCGAACTGGATGGAGCCGATTCATCCGGCGCTGCGCGACCGGCTCGAAGTCATCGAGCTGCCGAGCTACACCGAGTCGGAAAAACTGCAGATCGCCAAACGCTACCTCGTGCCGCGCCAGATCGAGGAGCACGGCCTCACGAAGACCGACGTGAAATTTTCCGACGCCGCGCTGCGCGGGCTTATCCGTGAATACACGCGCGAAGCCGGCGTGCGCCAGCTCGAACGCCAGATCGCCGCGCTCACCCGCAAGGCCGCGCGCAAAATTGTCGCGCGCAATGGCGACACGGAAACGGTGAAGCTGGACGCGGCGGACCTGGAAAAATTTCTCGGCCACGCGCCGTTCGTTTCCGAAAGCGCGGAGAAGATCACCGAGATCGGCATCGCCACCGGCCTGGCGTGGACGCCCGCCGGCGGCGAAATTTTGTTCATCGAAGCCACGCGGATGCGCGGGCGCGGCGGCCTGCTGCTGACCGGCTCGCTCGGCGACGTGATGAAGGAGAGCGCGCAGACGGCGGTGAGCTATCTCCGCAGCCAGGCGAAAAAACTGGACCTCGATTTTGACGACTACGGCAAAAGCGATTTTCACATTCACGTCCCCGCCGGCGCGACGCCGAAGGACGGGCCGAGCGCGGGCGTGGCCATCGTCGCGGCGCTGGCTTCACTCTTGAGCCAGCGGCGCGTGCGTTCGGACACGGCGATGACGGGTGAAATCAGTCTGCGCGGCCGCGTGCTGCGCGTCGGCGGCATCAAGGAAAAAGTCCTCGCCGCGTCGCGCTTCGGCATGAAGCAGGTGATTTTGCCCGAGGGCAACAAGCCCGACTGGCTGGATGTGCCGGCGGAAGTGCGCGCAAAATTGAAGGCGCATTTCGTGAAGCAGATCTCCGAAGTGCTGCCGCTCGCGCTCCTGGCGAAATGAAATTCAATTCTCAAGGTAGGGCAGAGCTGCCGCTCTGCCCATTCTCCCCGTCAGCCAGCGTAGCGCGGCTGACGGAATCAGGACGCGGCAACCCCGCAGGCCAGAACATCGCTGCGCTCGTTCTGGCGGAAATTTGGGCGGCGCGGCAGCGCCGCCCTACCGCTGTTGGTGACGATGGTTTTATTTTTTGCCGCCGGCGCGATGGCGGAAACGACGAACACGTTGTCCGGCGCGGAAATTGAAGGCCGCCAGCTTGCGCAGAAAATCTTGGAGCAGTGGCCGGCCACGAACTCCACCGTCACCGGCGTTTTGAAAATTCGTGACGCCAAAGGCAACCGGACGAATTATTCAGTGAAGTGCGAAGTCCTGCTTCAACCGGCCAGTTGGACCAGCCGATACACCTCGGATTCCATCAAGCCGTGGACGGAGGAATTTTTAGTCACCCATGCGGCGAATTCACCAAACGTCTATGTGCATTTTCGCGCCTCCACAATTTCCCGCATGGTTTTGCCGGCGGACGAAACCGCTCCCTTTGCCGGCTCGGATTTCTGGCTGGGCGATCTCGGCCTGGAATTTTTCCACTGGCCGCAGCAGAAAATTTTGAAAAAGGAATTTCACAACAACACCCCCAGCGTCGTGCTGGAAAGCCGGAACCCCCATCCGGCCACCAACGGCTATGCGCGCGTCGTCTCCCGGATCGAGGAGGAGGGCGGCGGCGTCATGGAGGCGCAGACCTACGACGTTGCCAATCGGCAGTTGAAGGATTTTCGGGTGAAGAACCTGAAAAAAATCAACGGCCAGTGGCAGGTGGAACTGGTGATCATGAAAAACCTCCAGACCGGCTCGACCACGCGGCTGGAGTTTGACTTGAAGAAGTGAGGGCGCGGCACCCCCCGAAGGCCAGAACTTCGCTGCGCTCGTTTCTGGCGGAAGTTTGGGCGGCGCGGCAGCGCCGCCCTACCAATTTTGGTAGGGCAGAGCTGCCGCTCTGCCCCATTCTCCACGACGGTCGCGCTCCGGGAAATCCAAATGCGAATAACTTTTCCGCCGTGCGCTTGACTTCAATTTGCCGCCGCTTCACGCTGCGCGCGTCCGAGTATGAATTTGAATTTTAATCGAAAGTTTTTTGCGGTGTGCGCCACGATTTTTCTGGCGGCGCAGGTTTTTGCGGCGGACACGAGCGTGGTTCCGGCCGCCGCTCCCGCCGTCACCCCGGTGGTCTTCCCCGCCGTCACACCCGGCGTCACGCGCGAGGAGGTGGCGGACAATTATCTCCACATCCAGGAGCAGATCCACGAGGCGCAACTGGCCGTTGAAAAGGCCATTGAAAAAAA
>JAYVCM010000044.1:0-4949 GCA_043749955.1 Limisphaerales bacterium
CAGCAGCGATGTCCGCCGCAAAAAACTAGGCGGCGTTGTTGCTCATGATTTTGCCCTGTCGGCGACCGCCAGCAGCAGTGGGACAGGCGTCCCGCCGGTTCAGTTTCCGTTGTGCCGCCCGGATGTGTTTTTTCAATCCCCATGCCGGGTCATCGCTGAAAAATCCGTGGCACCTGACTTATTTCGCCGCGTTTCCCCTGCCCATGCCCCCCCCCTTCAGCGGAGCGCGGGTCTGTGACCCGCAGCATTGCCGCCATTCCAAAGACGCTGCGGGTCACAGGCCCGCGCTCCGGTTCAGGCGTTCAAAGCGCGAACCGCGTTCGGCGAATTCTCACCCGGCCCTTCTCCCCAGCGGAGAGGGTCCGGGTGAGGGGAAAGCAGTCGCCATCACCAACGGGAACGAGCGTCTGAATGATTTCTGAAAACGGATGGCTGCTGAAATGAATTCCGCCACACACAACTTGAGCCAGCCCGCGTGCGACCCGCGCGTGTGGCTGCTCGACCCGGCGGTGACGTTTCTCAACCACGGCTCGTTCGGCGCGTGTCCCCGGCGCGTGCTGGAATTTCAAGGCGATTTACGCGCCCGGCTCGAACGCCAGCCGGTGCAATTTCTCGTGCGCGAACTGGAACCGTTGCTGGACGATGCGCGTGCGGCGCTGGCGCAATTTGTCGGCGCGGCGGCGGACGATCTGGTTTTTGTGCCGAACACCACGTCGGGCGTCAACACCGTGCTGCGGTCGCTCACGTTTGCGCCGGGCGACGAGCTGCTCGTCACGAACCACGAATACGCCGCGTGCCGCAACGCGCTGAACTACGCCGCCGAACGTTCCGGCGCACGCGTGGTGGTGGTGAACATTCCGTTTCCATTGCGCAGCGTGGACGAAATCATCGCGCCGGTCCTCGCCGCCGTGACTCCACGCACGCGGCTGGCGTTGCTGGATCATGTGAGCAGTCCGACCGGACTGGTCATGCCCATCGAGCGGCTGGTGAACGAACTCGCGGCGCGCGGTGTGGACACGCTGGTGGACGGCGCGCACGCACCGGGCATGGTTCCGTTGAACGTCAAAAAAATCGGCGCGGCTTACTACACGGGCAACTGTCACAAATGGCTTTGCTCCCCGAAAGGCGCGGCGTTTTTATGCGTCCAGCCGGCGCGGCAAAAATTAATTCGTCCGCTGGTCATCAGCAACGGCGCGAGTTCGGTGCGGACGGACCGCTCGCGGTTTCAGATTGAATTCGCTTGGACGGGAACGGGCGAGCCGTCGGCGTATCTGTGCGTGCCGGAGGCGTTGCGGTTCATGGCATCGCTGTTGCCCGGCGGCTGGCCGGAAATCATGGCGCGCAATCGTGCCCTCGCGCTGGCGGCGCGAAAAATTCTTTGCGCGACGCTGAAAATTTCCGAGCCGTGTCCCGACGAATTCATCGGCTCGCTCGCCGCCGTGCCGCTGCCGGATGCGCCGCCCGATGCGCTGCTCCGGCAACCGCTCAACGAGTATCCGCTGCAAGATTGGTTGCGCGGGCAGCATGGCATCGAGGTTCCAATCATGCCCTGGCCCGCGCCACCGAAACGCGTCCTGCGAATCTCGGCGCAGCTTTACAACTCGCTGCCGCAATACGAACGGCTTGCGGACGCGCTGGAAAAATTGAAAATTTAGAAATGAAACCAAACGCAGAGGCGCAAAGGGCGCAGAGCAGCGCGGAGAAAACCTGGTTGAAACACTCTGCGTTTTCTGCGTTTCTCCGCGTGTGGCAACCAACCGGAAAAAATCACAGCCAATTTATGAAAACCATCCGACTCCTGCTCACCCTCCTGACCGTCACCGTCGGTTCCGTGTGGGCGGATGACACGGTCAGCGCGCCCGGAAAAAACTCCCTGGTCGCGCTGGCCAATCCGCTGATGGGCACCGATTCCACGCGCGATTTCTCGCACGGCAACGAGTATCCCGCCATCGCGCTGCCGTTCCCGATGAACACCTGGGCGCCTTACACCGAGCCGCAGCGCGACTCCTTTTTCTACCAGTATCCGCACCGCAAAATTCGCGGCATCCGCCAGACACATCAGCCGAGTCCGTGGATCGGCGACTACGCGATGTTTTCCCTGATGCCGGTCAGCGGCCAGCTTGTGGTGAATGACAACGACCGCGCGTCCGATTTTTCGCACGCGAATGAAATCGCGCAGCCGGGCTACTACAGCGTTTATCTCGACACCTGGAAGGCGAAGGCCGAAGTCACGCCCACGGAGCGCTGCGCCTGTTTCCGTTTCACGTTCGATGCGCCGGGCGATTCGTATGTGATCCTCGACGAGTTCGACAAGGGCGCATCGGTGCAAATTATTCCCGGCGAAAATAAAATCATCGGTGCCGTCCGCTATCACTGCGGCCATGTGCCGGACATTTATTCGAGCAATTATTTCGTGATCGTCTTTGATCGTCCCTTCGCGACGAACGGCGTCTGGTCGGGAAATAAAATTCAATCCGGCGTGACGCAGCTTGCCGGCAAGCAAGTCGGTGCGTTTCTGAAATTTGACGCGAGCCAGGACAAAGTCGTCGGCTGCAAAGTCGCTTCGTCGTTCATCAGCCCCGAACAGGCGCTGCAAAACCTCCAGCGCGAAGTCGGCGATGCGGATTTTGACACCATCCACCAACGCGCCGACGCCCAATGGAATCAAGCCTTTGGTCGCGCCCGCGTGGCAGGCGGCTCGGACGAACAGCGCCGCACGTTTTACAGCTGCCTCTACCGCTGCGTCATGTTCCCGCACAAATTTTACGAGGTGGATGCGCACGGGAAGCAGGTTTATTTCAGCCCTTACGACGGTCAGTTGCACGACGGCGTGCTCTACACCGACAGCGGTTTCTGGGATACGTTCCGCGCCGCCCAGCCGCTGTATAATCTGCTGTTCCCGGAAGTGAACGCGGAAATTTTGCAGGGCGTCGTCAACGCTTCCGCGCAAAGCGGCTGGCTGCCCGCGTGGGCCAGCCCCGGTCATCGCCCCTGCATGGTGGGCAACAATTCCTTCTCGCTGCTCACCGACGGCTGGGTCAAGGGCGTCCGCTCGTTCGACGCGAACAAGGCCGTGGACGCGATGGTTCACGATTCGCAAAACAGCGGCCCGATTCGTTCCATCGGACGCGACGGGGCGAAATTCTACAACACCATCGGCTATGTGCCCTATTCGCCGGTGAAAGGCGAAACCAGTTTCAGCGAGGCGACGGCGAAGACTTTGGAATATGCCTACGACGATTTCTGCGCCGCGAAACTGGCGCTCGCGGCCGGCCGCAAAGCCGACGCGAAAGTTTTCGCCCGCAGCGCGATGAACTGGACGAATGTTTTTGACGCGAAGATCGGCTTCGTGCGCGGCCGCAAAGCCGACGGCGCGTGGGTCGAACCGTTTTATCCGAACGAATGGGGCGGCCCGTTCACCGAAGGCTGCTCGTGGCATTGGACGTGGTGCGTGTTCCATGACATTCCGGGTTTGATGAAACTCATGGGCGGCGACGACGCGTTCATCGCGAAGCTCGACGGCGTCTTCACCGCGCCGAACGATGTCCGCACCGGCACTTATCGCGGCATGATTCACGAGATGACCGAGATGGTCGCCGCCGACATGGGCCAATACGCGCACGGCAACCAGCCCGTCCAGCACCTGATTTATCTCTACGACTACGCGGGCCAGCCGTGGAAGGCGCAGTCGCGCGCGCGCTGGGCGATGGGCAAACTCTACGCGCCGACGCCCGACGGTTATTGCGGCGACGAGGACAACGGCCAGACCTCGGCGTGGTATGTGTTCAGCGCGCTTGGTTTTTACCCCGTGTGCCCCGGCGACGACCACTACCTCATCGGCAGCCCGTTGTTTGACAAGGCGACCATCACCACGGCGAAGGGAAAATCCTTCACCATCACCGCTGAAAACAACGGCCCGCTCAAGCCGTATATCCGCAGCGCAAAACTGAACGGCGAGTCATTCAACAAAACAATTATCAGCCACGACCAAATTTTGAACGGCGGCGAAATGATTTTCCAAATGACCTCGGCCCCGGAAAAGAAATGGGGCAGCGCGCCGGAAAGCCGTCCGCCGTCCGGGATGGCGGCGTTGGGCGAAGTCATGGGTGACGCGCAAAAATAAAATGCGACCCCGGCAAAAAACGGAGCACCGGCCTCCGGCACGGCCCGAAGCGGTTGAATTTGCAACGCGCCGCGCCGGAGGCTGGCGCTCCCAATTTGGCGGAGATTTTTGAAGAAAGTTCAAAACGAAAACATCGCCATGAAAAAACACGGCCTGCTCGTCATCGCGCTCGCAATGATTCTCGGACCCATCGGCGCGTCGGCCGCCGACACTGCGGCCAGCCAGGCAACAAACTCCCGGCGCAAATCATTTGCAAGCGGCGAATGATCCGTCTGCGAATTGACTCCTGCGGCCTTGCTCCGGTTCGTGGGAGGTGGTGAAACGAAAAACCCCGTCAGCTTTTGTCAGCGGCCTCCGCTTCGAGCGCCGAGCCGGGGTGAAATTTTTCATTGCGCCGACCGGGGCCGCGAACCGGGCGCTTGCGATTGTCCGGCCCCTTCTGGTAAGAGTAACGCCGTGAATCAAGGATGCGCGCGTGGTGGAATGGCAGACACGCCAGACTTAGGAATCAGAAAATGGCGGTTTCAGAGCGGTTCAGAGAGTTTCACAAAGAATGCTGAAATCCCCGTCAATACTGGTCAAAAATCACATTTCACCCCCTGCTATTGCATTTTCATTCCAAAGGCCAAAGTGCAGCAAAAAGTGCAGCAATTTTTCCGTCATTTTTAGCTCTCCCTGCAACAGCCCCTCGTCCTGTGTTATAAGCATTTGACTGATGCCATTTCCCAACAGGCCTATTGACCTGACTCCACTTGGCCGGCTCTTGACCCAACGGATTGTGTAGGCAGCGGATGGAAACCACAGTTGGTGGTGCTTGGTGGAGTCA
>JAYVCM010000045.1:0-9116 GCA_043749955.1 Limisphaerales bacterium
CCCAGCAAGACCGAGGCGATGAAGGTGGCGATGGCGTAGCCGATGGCCTGCAAAAAATTCCGGGCGAGGCTCGAAGCAAAAAAGCTCACCAGCGCCAGCCACGCAGAAAGAGCCACGATGGACAACAGCATCTTCAGCACACCGGATTCACCGCCATGATCCGCCGGTTTGAAAATCATGTTGTGCGTGACCGCTTCCAGAAACATCGGCAGCACCCCGCCGAGCAGAGTGCCGAGAAACAAGGCCAGAAAGCCTTTGATGACAAACTGGACGCGGCGTGAAACCGGCAGGCACAACTGGCTTTCCATCACGCCCAGCCGGCGTTCCTCGGCCACGGACATCGCACCGATGATCACCGGCAGCACCAGCCAGAGCATCCAAAAGATTGAGGTGAGAAGCTGGCCTGCGGATTCCCTGACAAACGTGTGGTTGCTTCGGAACACAATGACGCCGATGTGCATCACCAGCAACCCGGCCGCGCCGAGCAGGCTGACTTGTTGCAGTTGAAATTCTTTTTTCAGCAGTGTGGAAATCGGTTTTAGTTTGCGCGCTGAGCCGGTGGCGTCGCCTGCCGCAAAAAATTTCCATTGCGGCAGCGCGATGATTCCGCCCGTCCAGCCTGCGTCCTGCGCGCGGAAAAACAGCCAGCGCGCAAACAGAAATCCGCCGACCGAATAGATTCCGAGCACGACGCACAGCACGGCGATGAGAGCATTGTCAGAATGGTTCTCGGCCAGAAACGCGGCCGTGAATCCGGCCAGCACCGCCGGCACGAGCAGCGTGAGCCAGAACGCACCAGCGATTTGACGGAGCAGCAGCGTCGCCCACAATCCGCCCGTGAACGTCGCGGTGGCGATCAGGCTGATGGTGATGAAAAGATTGTATGAATTTTCCCGGTCGTTGGCATCCACGTTGGAATTGAAGAAGGCGATGCCAAAGGCCGCCAGCCACACCGCGAAGACGCTCAGGAATGCGCCGGCGAGCACGGAAATTTTTGTCTGCCAGATCCGCAGCCGCTCGGTTGGCTGGGCGAGCAGCGATGAGAACGTGTTGAGGCTGGTTTCGCGGCCAATGGTTGTCAGCGCCATCATCGTCAAACCAAAGAACAGCAAGGACGCGACATAGAAATCATACGGACGCGTGATCGCCTGAACCATCGCCAGCAGCACGGCCACAATCCAGCTTGGCAGCAGCAGACGGATTTCTTTTTTGACGAGCGCGTTCATAAGGCGGTTTTGGAAAAGATTCGCGTAGGTTAATCGCGGATGCCGAAGCGGGCTTTGGTCTTGGTTATTTCCCACAAGTCGGCCTCGGCAGGTGAATCCCAAAGGGATTCCGTCTCAAAGCCCAAGGTTGCGAGGCACGAGCTACCTTGGGTGAACGTTGGGCGAAATTTTCCCAACCCCAACGGGGTTGCGCCAGCTTCGCGGCCAACCCAGCCGCAACCCCGTTGGGGTTGACGCGATTTTTTGCGGCCAACCCAGGGTAGCTCGTGCCTCGCAACCCTGGGCTGAAGGACACAATCCCTTTGGGATTGCCTGCGGATCCGCAACGAGGTGTGGGTTATGACAAGGCCTAAAACCGGCGCTCCTTTTGCCGCCGGCGCGGTCCACAGTTTTTGAGGTGCATTCATGCTTTCGCCTTTTTCAAAACGTCCGAAGCTACAAAAATTTCCTCCAGCGACAGCGATTCACAGCGCAGTTCCTCCGGCGAGCGCAACTTTAATTCTGCCAGCAGTTGCTCGCTGTTGCCGTTGGCGAGAATTTCCACTTCGCGTCCGCTTTGCTTCACGCTCAACGCGCCGGACAAATCCAGTTGCGCCGGCGGTTGCGCGAAGCGGGCGCGGATTTTGCGGAAACGGTCGCGCGCGGCGTCGGCTTCCATCGTCAGCAGCACGCGGCCCTGCTCGATGATGGTGAATTCGTCAATCAAGCCCTCGAACTCGGAAATCAGATGCGTGGAGACAAACACCGTGCGGCGGCCGGGATCGCCGGACTGATACGCGCCGATGACGGTCTCGATGAATTCGCGGCGGACAATCGGGTCGAGGCCGCTCGTCGGCTCGTCCAGCACGAGCAGTTCCGGTTCGGGACAGATCGCGCCGATGAGCGCGAGCTGCGTGCGCTGGCCCTTCGAGAGATGGCTGGCCTTCTGCTTCGGGTCGAGTTGAAAGCGTTCCAGCAAATCGTTTTCGATGTCGCCGTTCCAGTGTTTGCGGAACGACGCAAAGTATTCCAGCGTCTCGCGCACGGTCATCCACGGATAAAACGCGACCATGTCCGGCACATACGCCAGCCGCGATTTCACGGCGACTTCGTCGGTGCGCGGGTCGAGTCCGAACACTCGCACCGTGCCGGAATCGGGCCGGAGCAAATTGAGCAGGCACTTGATCGTCGTCGTTTTACCCGCGCCGTTGCGGCCGAAAAAGCCGTAGCATTTGCCGGCGCGCACGTTCAGCGTGAGGCCGTCCACGGCGTCCAGCCTGCCGTAACGCCGCAAGAGGTTTTGGATTTCAATGATGGGCGTGTCAGAGTTCATGGCGTTTGTGGGTATGGGTTGCAGTGGCTTCCTCCAAAAGAGAATTGGGAACATCCAACATCCAACATCGAACAACCAACATCCAAAGAACCGTCGGCGGGCAAAGCGTTGGGTGTTCGATGTTGGATGTTGGTTGTTGGATGTTGGATGTTCATTTTGTTTTCCGATCAGTTGATTTTCCTGGCGTCAACCTTGCGCTCGAAGCTGTCGAGCCGCTCCTTGACCAGCGCGAGAAACGCATTGCGGTCCACCTGCAGGTGGTGCGCGGCCACGACGGCCTCGTCAATTTCCTTGATCAAAATCTTTTCGCGCGCGGACTTGGTGAACGGCGAATTGCTTTCCTTGAGAAAACAGCCCTTGCCGGGAACCGTCTCGATGACGCCCTGACTCTCCAGTTCCGCGTAAGCCTTGGCGATGGTGTTGCGGTTCACGCGCAATTCCTCGGCGAGCGGGCGGATGGACGGCAGCGGCTCGCCCGTGCGCAGCCCGCCCGACGCGGCGGCATAGCGAATCTGGTCCACCAGTTGCAGATAGACCGGCTTGCCGGACTTGAAATCAATTTGCAGGAGCATAAAAACTTACTGACATAGGACACTATGACAGTAGGCGGCGGGCGTCAAGAAGTTTTTTGGCGGGGAAAAATTATGCGCGGCGACGTCCGTAAGTTGGAGTTCAGGCTTTAGCCTGGTCCGGCGGACAAGCTAAAGCTTGAACTCCAACACCGCCGCCACCACGCGCTCGACGCTGATGCCGTTCATGCAGCGGAAATCAATCGGACATTCGCGCAGAAAACATGGCGAACATGGCGCATCGGATTTTAGCAGACGATGACGCGTGTCGCCTGGCAGTCCCGGCCCGGTCAGTTCCGGCGACGTGCTGCCGAACGGCACGACCACCGGCGTGCCCAGCGCGGCGGCGACGTGCATCGGGCCGGTGTCGTTCGTGAGCAGGACGTGGCACGCTTTGAGCAAGGCCATGAGTTCGCGGAGCGTCGTTCTGCCAGCGAGATTTTGAGGATGGAGGATGGAGGATGGAGGATGGATTTCGGCGGCGATGCGTTCGGCGAGTTCCACGTCGTTTCCGCCGCCGAAAATCAGCCAGATGCAATTTGTCCGCTGCTGAATTTCCCTGGCGGCGGCGATGAATTTTTCCACCGGCCAGCGCTTGGCGGGGCCGTATTCCGCGCCGGGATTCAAACCGAAGACTGGCTGCGTGATTTTCTCCAGACCGAATTTTTTCTTCGCGGCTTCAATTTCTTCCGACGTCACGGCCAGCAGCGGCGCGAGCGGTTCGGGATTCGCGCCGAGCGCGGCAGTGAGGTGCAGGTATTCGTGGATTTGGTGGGCGGATGCGTGATGCGTGATGCGTGATGCGTGATGCGGCGACGCGGCGATCAGGGTTTTGATTTCCGCTTCGGAACGCTTGTGCATTTTTACGGCGTCCGCACGCGAAGCGACGGCTTGCGTCAGGAAAACATTTCGCCATGGACGCGCATAGCCGGTGCGTTCAGGGATTCCCGCCAGAAAAACCTCCAGGGCCGAGCGCGGCGAGTTGGGCAGCACGAGCGCGAGATCAAATTTTCCGGCGCGCAGTCTTTTGCCGGTTACAAAAACACTTTCACTGGCGGTGAAGGAAATAGTTTCGTTGACCGCCGGATGATTTGCCCACAGGTCGCGCAATTTTTCGGGCGTCAGCAGCGCGATGTGCGCGGCGGGAAATTTCTCGCGCAGGCGGAGCAGGGCGGGCGTGGTCATCACGGCGTCGCCCAGCCAGTTCGTTCCGCGAACGAGGATGCGGCGGGGCGAGATTTTGAAGGACACGCTCATGTCAGTCTTTCCAGCGGCGATGCACCCAGAACCAGTTGGCGGGATCGCGGCGCACGGCGGTTTCCAGGGCGCGGTTCACGTCGCGCATGATGGCTTCGGACGGACGCGGCTGGCCGTTTTCATGCGTGGGAATTTGCGCGCCGAATTCCAGCCGCCATTTCGCCAGGCCGACGCGGTAGCAGATGGCGGTGGAAAGTTCGGCGTGGTAGCGCAGCGCAAGGATGGCGGGCGCGAGGCCGGTGTTGCAATCGTGGCCGAGAAATGGCGCGCGCATGCCGAGCGAACTTTGATCAGCAAGGAGACCGAGCGTGACGCCGCCGCCATCAATCAAGGCGCGCAGGGCGCGGCCATCGGCGCGGCGCTCAAAAAAAAGGCAGGGGCTGCGTCCGCGCAAATCCTGCATGAGCCGGTTGAGCGCGGGCTGCTTGAGCGCGCGAAACGTCGTGGCGAACTTGCCGTGCCGGCGGGCGTCGCCGAGCCGCGCGTAAAGTTCAAAGTTGCCGAAATGCCCGATGGCCACCACGGAGTTGGTCTGCGTTTTGCCCCCGATGATTTTTGGAAGATTATCGAGGCCGGTGAATTCAACGTGCGGGCGCAGCGATGCAAAGCTCATCGCGGCGGTCTTGACGGCGGACAGATAATTTTCGCCGATGCGCCGGAAAGTTTCCCGGGCGAGGGCGTGGATTTCTTCCGCTGTTTTTTCCTGGCTGAAACACAGCGTCAAATTCGCCAGCACCACGCGGCGATGGCGGGCATCGAGATGAAACGCCAGCGCGCCGCCCGCACGGCCGAGCCGCGCGACAAGCGGCAGCGGCAGCAACTGGATGCACGCGATGAGCGCGCGGCCCAGCCAGTAGAGGAGCGGGTTCATCAGCGGAAACAGATTTTGCGGACGCAGTCCTGAAAGTCGTTCGCGCCGCTGACGATCTGGATTTCCACGCGCATGAAATAAAACGGCAGGTCGCGCCGGTCAATTTTCGGGAAGCGCACGGCGTCCTTCTGCGTGGTGATGATGAGGTCGGCCTGGCGTTTTTTACTGCGGTTGATGGCGTTCAGGATTTCCTGCTGCGTGAACCGGTGATGGTCGGCGAAGCGCTTGGAATAGACCAGTTCGCCGCCAAGTTTGCCGAGGCTTTGCTCGAAACTTTCCGGCTGGGCGATGCCGCTCAACGACGCGACTTTTTTTCCGCGCACAATCGCCAGTTCGTGACGCTCGCCGGTGAACACATCCTCCAGATACAGCGGACGGTGGACACACTCGATGATGGGGGCGGTGGGATTTAATCTGGCGATGCGCTCGCGCAGTTCGGCGGTGTTGCCGTCGCTCTTGGTGATAAAAATCGTGTGGGCGCGCGCCAGGTGCGACGGCGGCTCGCGCAACGTGCCGCGCGGGAGCAGGTGCTCGTTGCCAAACGGCTGCTGGCGGTCAATTAGCACGACATCGTGGCGGCGGCCGCGCAGATGCCAGTATTGAAAACCGTCGTCGAGCAGCAGCGTGTCGCAGCCGAATTTTTCAATGGCATAACGCCCGCTCTTCACGCGGTCCTTGTCCACCAGCACGACGACGTCCTTGAGATTGGACGCGAGCATGTAGGGTTCGTCGCCGGCGGTGTCGGAATCGAGCAGCAGGGACACGCCGTCGGACACGATGCGCGGCGGCGTCCGGTCTTCGCGAAAAAGAATTTTGTTAAGAAATTTCTGGTGCAGCGGCGCGGGCCGGGAACGGTAGCCGCGCGAGAGGATGGCCACGTTGCGTCCGGCGTCACGCAGTTCGCGCGCGAATTTTTCCACCACAGGCGTCTTGCCCGTGCCGCCGACCGTGAGGTTGCCGATGGCGATGACCTGCACGCCGAGCGTCTTGTCGCGGAAGATGCGGACGTTGTAAAGCCAGCGGCGGAGTTTGACGATGACCGTGAAAATTTTCGAGCCGCCGAACAGGATCGCGCGCGTCACCTTCGCCTTCCAATCACGGCGTTCCTCGAAGATGACTTCGAGGAAGAACGTTTCGCCCGCTTCAGCCCAGGCCCGGAATTTTTCGCGCATTGCCCATCAATGTGCCAAGCGCGCGCAGTCGCGGCAAGGCGAAGCGTCGGCGTTTAACCACGAAACACACGAAATCGGAAACGGAAATTTTGCGGGAATTCCTGGGAGCGCCGGCGTCCCGCCGGCCAGTTGGTTGAGCAACACGCCGGCGGGACGCCAGCGCTCCCGGCAGAAAGTTTCGTGTGGTTCGTGGATTGCGCGCAACAGCCCCGGCGGGGGGAACATCCATTTTGCCAGCAACGTCTTTGGCCACGCCGCGCCCGGGAAAACTTTTTTGGGCAAACTCTGCGCGATGCCAAAATGTCCAATGGAGATTGTTTGAAGCGCTATTTGGAGGCGGGCAATAGCAATTGAAACACTGCGGGACTGTTTGTGCCGATCGGATTGAAAAACGGATCGTATCGCACCACATCATTGAAGTGGCCAGCGCTGTCACCGCCTCGCCAAATTTCTGTCAGAACACCGTTCTGAAACACTTCACGCGTTACAGTGAATTTTGATCCATTAGGTCTGACATCTAATTGTTGAAGAATACCGTTTTTGTAGCTGCAAAACTCATCAGGAATGCCGTTGAAATCTGTATCTATTTCAAGAGTGACAGTAGAGTTGTTTGAATACGTCCCGAATACATCAGGTTTGCCGTCGAAATTTTCATCCGATTCCGAACGCACCATATGACCGTGTTCATAGTAAGTCCAACAATCCCAAGTCCCGTCCAGATTTCGGTCTTCCAAAAACTTGACTGGATCTCCATTGCGATAAACCCATGCTCCAGCGCGTTTGCCGTCATGGGTGTGTTGATAATATGTTTTCGTTCCAAACTTGCTGCTGGACTGGTAAAGCAAACAAAGAATTACCCCCATGACTATGCCTGCCATGATTTGACCCCACGCCAATTTTTTCAGTGGAACGGTTTCTGGCAGAGCAGAGGCGGTGGCTTCCTTTTCGATTTTATTTATTTCGGCGGGCGATGCCTCTGAATTCAGCAGAGCCGTGGCCGCCTCGGCATCCGAAGCGCCAACGTGCAGACGAACGCCACTTGCCGTCGTCAGATTGGGATACATTCCACCACAATCATCGGCACTCACCCAACACTCGATTCCGTGAGCTTTCAGATTTGCGGCGGCAAGCTCTGCGGTTTCGTGATTGCCGAAGATACGAATGGTCAGTGTTTTCACGTCGTCATGAAAACCTTGATCGGTGGGTTCGGAAGCCATATTTGTGTGACAAGCAATAGTCCTGATTCCCGAAACGTAAAGTCAAAACTCGAAGCGAATTTTTTGGGAAATAAACTTTGCCCAAGACGTGCGTAGAAAACTGTGTGGACTTTTTAAACCCAGACTCATCCGTTCAATTGCTCGCCAGCACCAGATTTTTCAAGGTCGGCGAAGCCACGCCGCCCTTGGCTTCCTCGGTCACGGCAAACTTGCCCGCGACCTTGATGGGCAGCCTGGCCTTGAATTCAACCCGCACACCGCCGTTGGCATCCACATGGAAAACGCCTGCATCCACCGGCGTTGTGCCGTTGTCCAGCACCCAGAGCTGGTAATCCCGGTCCGCCGGGAGCGTCTTCAAATTTTGCACCACGAAAACGCCTTCTTGTTTGGCGTCATCCCAGAGAGTCACGGCCACGGTCTTGGGCGCGTCGGCCACGAGTGAATTGAGCATGGCGATTTTCAGGTTCGCCAGCCGGTTCGTCTCCTGCAATGCGAACACGGCCCGCTGCAGATCATTGGTCGCCGCCGCCAACGACTGCGCCAGTTGGTCGAGTGAACTGATGCGCTGCGCCTGGGCGCCGACTTGTTTGCGCAACTGGCTGTCCTGCGCGAACAACACCAGGCACAAGACCGCGAGGCAAGTTGCCAATGACCATGGCAGCCATGAAAACAAACCGCGTTTGCGCTCCGGCAGAGAAATTATTTTTTGCGGCGCGCCGACTTGCGCGAGAATTTTTGCGCGCAACTGCGGCGGCGGTTCAACTAGCGGCAATGCGCCCGCCAGCGCGCCGGTGGCCGTGGTCAGCCCGGCGACAAAGTTTTTCAACTCCGCATCGGCCTGCATCGCCTGCTTGAATTCGCGCGACTCCTGCGGGGTCAATGCGCCGAGGACGTGCAGCGCCGCTTTTTCCTCCATGCGTTCGTCAATCATAGAACGCCCTCCAGTTGGTCGCGCAGTTTCAGCAGGCCGCGGCGGATGCGCGCCTTGATGGTGCCGAGCGGCTCATTTAATTTTTTGGAAATCTCGTCCTGCGTCAGGCCGGAGAAAAATGCCAGTTCGATGGCGCGGCGCTGTTCCGCCGGCAGTCCGACGATGGCGGACTGGATCAGCTTCGCCTTGTCGTGGCCGTGGATGGCTTCGTTCGCCGTGTCGCCGGCTTCACTGGCGATGGCAAATTCCGCGCCGGCTTCCTCGGCCAGCCGGTTTCTCCGCTGCGAGGCGCGGATGCGGTCAATCGCCTTGTTGCGCGTCATGGTCGCCACCCAACTGGAAGCCTTGCCCAGTTTGGGATCGAAGCGGCCCGCCTTTTCCCAGAGCTGCACGAACGTCTCCTGCAACACATCCTCCGCCTCGCCCGCGTCGCGGAGAATTTTAGAGGCGACCGAAAACATCAGCGGGGAATGGCGGTCATAGAATTCGGCGAAGGCCGCGCGATCCTGCGACGCGATGCGCCCGAGCAGTTCCTGGTCTGTTGCCGCCGTTTCGTTCACG
>JAYVCM010000046.1:0-2837 GCA_043749955.1 Limisphaerales bacterium
CCGGGTGCTCAATTACTCGATGTTCTGCTGTCCGGCACGGTGAGTGGCCATGGATTTAATGCGACTGCATTTGAGGGCACGTTCCAAGTGGCCAATCCACCGAGCAATGCCGGATTGGCGCAGTTTTCGGCGCATCTTTCCTTCAACTCGATTCCCGATGGTGGCACCACCGTGCTGCTGCTCGGGGCGGCGTTGTCCGGTCTGGCGCTGTTCAGGCGCAAACTGGCCGCTTAAACCCGGCCTGAAAATCTAAAAAAAGTTAAGGGCAGGAATTTATTTCCTGCCCTCAATTTTTTACAGCCAGAATTTCGTTGCTGCGGTTCCGGGCCGCTTGTGAGAATTTGGTTCGGTCCACCGGTTGCACGAAATGAACACCGCCACGCTGCTTGCCTATGCCAGCGCCCTGTTTGGGGGCGCGCTGGCGTTCACCGTCATCTGGAATGAACGGCGCTCCTGGGTGAATCTGTCTTTCGTGGCCGGCATGGCGGTTCTCGCCCTGGAAAGTATTTTCACCGGGCTTTCGTTGGATGCGGGCAGGCGGGACGACATGGTTTATTGGCAACAGTGGCGGCTCCTGGCGACTTCTTTACTGCCGGGCATCTGGCTTTTTTTCAGTTTGAGCTATGGCCGGGGCAACCACCGCGAATTTTTAAGCCGCTGGAAGTTCGTCCTGCTCGTGTTTGTTTTAGCACCTCCCGTCCTGGGAATTATTTTTAATCCGTCGTTGATCGCATCCGTCAGTCAGGACAAGGCGGGGCTCTTGATGTTGAAGCTGGGGCAGCCTGGCAATCTATTGAACCTCCTGCTGCTGGTCGGCACCGTGCTGGTCCTGATGAACCTGGAACGCACCTTCCGCGCCTCGGTCGGCACCATGCGCTGGCGGATCAAGTTCATGATCCTCGGCCTGGGCGTTTTGTTTGTGGTGCGCGCCTACACCAGCAGCCAGGCGCTTTTGTTTCATGCCCTGGATCCCGGCCTGCAAGCGGTGGATTCGGGCGCCCTGTTTGTCGCCTGCCTGCTCCTGTTGCGCTCCCTGTTCCGGGAAGGGCATTTCACGACGGACATTTATCCTTCCCATTCCGTGCTGCAAAGCTCGCTGACCGTCATGCTGGCGGGCATTTATCTGCTCGTCATTGGCGTCCTCGCAAAAATTGTCACCTACTTCGGCGGCAACGAACTCTTCCCGCTGAAAGCCTTCCTGGTGCTGGCCGCGTTGGTGGTCCTGACCATCCTGCTGTTGTCCGACCGGGTCCGGCTGGTCACCAGCCGTTTTGTCAGCCGGCATTTTCAACGGCCGATGTTTGACTACCGCGCCGTCTGGCGGAAATTCACCGAGGCCACCGCCTCCTGCGTGAACCAGGCCGAACTCTGCCAGGCCGCCGTGAAATCCGTCACCGACATTTTTCAGGCCCTCTCCGTGACCATCTGGCTGGTGGACGACAAAAAAGAACAACTCGTCTTTGCCGCCTCCACTTTCTTGTCCGCCGCCAAGGCCGACGATCTCCGGCCCAAGAAAGAGGACGTGACCGCCGTGATCAAGGCGATGCAGGGACAGCACGAACCGGTGGACATTGACACCGCGACAGAAACCTGGGCCGTCGCCCTGCGCCAATGCCATCCCGAAGAATTCCACAAGGGCGGCAGCCGCGTCTGCGTGCCGATGGTTGTCGGCGACGAGGTTTTGGGCTGCCTCATCCTCGGCGACCGCGTCGGCGGCGCGCCGTTTTCCTGGCAGGACTTTGACCTGCTCAAGTGCATCGGCGACCAGATCGCCGCCGGCCTGCTCAACACCCGGCTCTCCCAAAAACTTTTGCAGGCCAAGGAACTCGAAGCCTTCCAGACCATGTCCGCGTTTTTTGTGCATGACATGAAGAACACCGCCAACACGCTCAACCTCATGCTCCAAAATCTCCCGGTGCATTTTGACGATCCGGCGTTCCGCGCCGACGCCCTGCGCGGCGTTTCCAAAACCGTTGCGCACATCAACCGCCTCATCGGCCGGCTCGGCTCCATCCGGCACGAACTCCAGATCAAGCCGGTCGAAGCCGACCTCAACGAACTCGTGGCCCGGTCGCTCGCCGGCTGGGAGGATGCCGCCGGCATCAACCTGAAAAAAGATTTGGCGCCGCTCCCCAAATTCCTGTTTGACCCGGAGCAGATGCTGAAGGTCGCCACGAATCTGATTTTCAACGCGCGCGAAGCCGTCTCCCAGACCGGCCAGGTGCAGATCCAGACCAGCCAGCGCAACGGCTGGGTGATCCTCGCCGTTTCCGACGACGGCTGTGGCATGAGCCAGGAATTTGTGAGCCGCTCGCTGTTCCGCGCCTTTCAGACGACGAAGAAAAACGGGCTTGGCATCGGGATGTTCCAGAGCAAAATGATCGTCGAAGCGCACCAGGGCCGGATCGAGGTGGAAAGCGAACCCGGCAAGGGCGCGACCTTCCGGGTCTGGCTGCCGCTCAAAAAATAAAAGGCCAAGGGGTCACAACGGGGTCGCCCATTAATTATCAAGGCAACCTCGAGCGTTGCACAAAATTCAAGGGCGGCCAGTCCTGGCCGCCCTTTTTTTATTTGTAGGAGACGAGGTGACGAGTCTCAAATTAAAAAATTCAGAGGCTCCTTGCGTCGTCTCCTGCAATCAAAAACGCTTGCGCCTAAACCACCGCCGCGATCGCGTCGCCCATCGCGCGGGTGCCGACCTTGCGCGCGCCCGTTTCGCTGGCGCTGAAGATGTCGCCGGTGCGGTGGCCGGATTCAATCGCGTGCTGCACCGCGCTTTCAATCGCCGCCGCCGCGTCGTTCAAACCAAAACTGTGCCGCAGCATCAGCGCGCTCGA
>JAYVCM010000047.1:0-16128 GCA_043749955.1 Limisphaerales bacterium
TCAAAGCCCGTCATCGCGAAACGTTTCACGAAATCAGGATTCGGCGAGCGCAGCGAACTGTTCACCGCCGAGGAAGTGAGATGCAGCACCGCGTCGCCATCATCCGCAGCCAGCGCGACCGGTTCGACGATGTAGTTCGCGAACGGCGACGACGCCATGAGACTTTGCAGCCGCGCCGCTTCGTCCACGTCCGGCTCAAAGCCCATCACCGCCGTCGCGCCGGCGAGCGGTTCGATGATCTTGTGGACGCCGCCCCGCGCGCCGACGTCAATGAAACCGAGCGGCTGTTCCCGCAAATGTCTGCCCACCGCGCTGGCGGCAAAATCCGGGTGGTTCAGTAATTCGTTGATCATGCGGGGCGGGAGCGGGCGGCGGTTTCACGCGCCGACTTTGTCCACGAGCATCGTTTCGACGTCCACCTCGTTGCGCTTGGCGGAAAAGCCGGGCCGGAATTTTTCACCCGCCCGCAGATAGGTGCAGAGCAGCACTTCGCGGTAGGTGTCCGTCTGGTTGTCGTGCGACGAATGCACCGTGTGGCCGTGGAGGAAAACCGCCGAACCCGCCGGCGCGACGACACTGACTGGCTGGTATTTTTCCGGCAGGCGAACCTGTTCGCGCCGCGCGTTTTTGTCCTGCCCGGCCGCCTGCTCTTCTTCAAATTTGTCCACCGGCAAAATCGGCTCGCGATGGCTGCCGGGATAGACGATCAGGCCGCCGTTCTTCGGCGAAACATCCACGAGCGGGTTCCACGACGAGGCAAAGGCGTCCGGGTTGGATTCGACGTAAAAATTGTCCTGATGCATCGCAAACCCCTTGGTGCCGGGCTTGCCGAAAAAATACTGCGTCTGGAGGCCGGACACTTTGCCATGCACCATCAACCGCATGATTTCGACGAGCGTCTTTTTGGCCAGGGCTTTTAGAAACGGATCCTCCAGGCGATGCGGGTTGAGCGTGGGGATGTAGGAGCCGTTGAGGTAATCCGGCAGGTTGCGCGCGGCCTTTTTGATCGCGGCGATTTCAGCGGCGTCGAACACGCCCGGCTCGATGTGATAGCCCTGGTCAAAATAAAAGGCCAGCGCCGCCTCCGGGTCTTTGGCGAAGGACGGGATTTTTTTCAGGTCAACAGATTCCATGGGATTTGAGAGGTTGGATGACGTTTGTTTTTCAGTTTGGAAATTCCCGCGTCAGCGCGGCCCGCCGGACGGGAACGTCTGCTTATACCACGCCAGCGTTTTCGCGATGCCCTCGTCGAGGCTGACTTTCGGCGACCAGCCAAATTGTTTGTGCGCCTTGTCGCAGTTCAGCACGATGTTGAAATTCATGGTCGGCTTCGTCAGGTCGTATTCGATTTTGATGGTCTTGCCGGCGGCGTCAATGAGCTTCTGCACGAGGTCGCGGATGATGACGTTGTCGCCGCAACCGAGGTTGACCAGCTCGAACGGCGCGGTCTGCTTCGCCAGCACCAGCTCGACGAAATCCACGAGGTCGGAAACGTAAATCAAATCGCGGCCTTCGGAACCGTCGCCCCAGACGCTCAACACGCCGTCGGTGTTGTTCATCACCTTGTTGACCGTCGCGCCGAAAACGTGCGAGCGGTCGAGGTCGAACTTGTCGTAAGGCCCGTAAATGTTCGAGTGACGGATGGCGGTGAACTTCGTCCCGCCAAGGCGCGCATAAAATTCGCACATCTTCTCGTTGTAAACTTTCGTCCACGCCACGCCGTGATACTTCGGGATGATCTGGTGGTTGAAATCTTCTTCACGCAGCGGCGTCGGCCCGGGCGAATACATCGTGGTGCAACTGAAGAAAACCAGGTGCTTGACCTTGTGCTCGAACGCCGCGCGGTAGAGCAGCGCGTTCATCACCGCGTTGTCGGTGACGTGGACGTAGGGCCGCGTGATGGTATCCTTCACGCCCGTCGTCACGGCGGCGGCCTGCACGATGATGTCCATGCCGCTGACGACTTTTTCAATCTGGCTCTTGTCAGTCAAATCCGCCTTGATGAGCTTGATCTTGCTCGAATTGAGCAACGCCGGGCGCGGCTGCGTTTTGCAATAAACGCCATACACTTCCAAATCGTCACGCTGGATTAATTTTTCCGCGAGATGGCCGCCGATGAAACCGCTGACACCGCAAATCAATAGTTTTTGTTTCTGCATAAATAGGTCGAAAGAGTATATCGGCGCAACACGGCTTTTGAAGAAGTATTTTGTTAAATCATGCCGTCTGGCAAAATAAGACGTTCATCCGCCACTTTTTGAATAACCGGGATTCAACGCCAGCGTCAGGCAACGGCACTTGCACCACGAAACGCGGCGTGGCAAATTTAAGGCCATGAGCACGCTCACCATCCCGCCGACCGACCCGAAAGAACTGCGTCCGCTGCTGCACGCGGAGGTGGACAAGCTGCGCGATGAAAATCTGCTCGTGCTGCACCGCGTCGCGCTGGAACTGGAACTGGATGAAGTGACCGAACGGCTCAATGCAGGCTTCGATGCCGACCGCGCCGCAGGCAAACTGGGGCGGCTAACACTCTGATGAAAATTCTCATTCATTCTGTAATTTTGTGCGCAGTAATGACAGCTTGCCTATGGGTTTCTTTCTTCCACCCGTTTTGGCAACCAACCGGCCCTCGTGACACACTTCCTCGGTGCGGGACCATGGCGATTTTAATTTTCTCTCTCGCAGTCATCCTTCGTGGCGCATTTCGTTGGTCTATCCCAGAGTTGATGCTGAGCGTGCTTTGGTGTCCCATTGCGGCTTTTTTCGCTGTCAATCTAATTGGCGGTTTAACTTGGTCTGAGAGCATTGCCATGCTAAATCAGAACGCCCTGTTCACAATGGTTTTATTTATTGGTTCGCCCTTTGTAATCGGAGTGTTGCTGGGGAGTTTGGTGCTGGCGCTAAGAAATAGGATTTCTCGAAAGTCGCCCAATGCCTCACCGGAGTAGCTTGCGCTAACTTTCGGAATATGACCTTTCAAACTATACCACTACCAAATTTTATGAGCCGGACTGTCGCGTGAAATCCGGATTCAACGCCAGCGCGATCGCCGCCACGCTGCTCAATGCCGTCAGTTCCCCCGCAGCAATCGCGTGCAGCAATTCCGCTGGCGGCAGGAAAACCATCTCCATCTCCTCCAAGTCGCCGGAGTCCGGCTCGGCAATTTTTTTCACGCCGCGCGCCCGGAACAGATTCATCGTGCCGCAGCCGTAGCTGGCGTTGGCCGTGAACGCGCCGAGCTGCTGCCAGTCGTCCGAGGCGCAGCCGGTTTCCTCCAGCAGTTCCCGCTGCGCGGCGGCCAGCGGCGTTTCGCCCTCGCCGATCCCGCCCGCCGGCAGCGTCAGGCAGACGCGCCCCGGCCCGTGCTTGTATTGCCGCTCCAGCAAAATGTTTCCGTCAGGCGACTCCGCCACGATCATCACGAAATCCAGCAGGCCAATTTTGTGATAATCATCAATCACCTTGCCGTCCGGCAGCCGGATCGTTTCGCGAAAAACGCTGATCCACGGCGGCGCGGAGAACACCTCGCGGCTCGCGAGCACTTTCCACGGCTCGATGGTTTTCGGTTTCATGCGCTGCGTGCCGGTGGATTTGCCTTGAACCACGCGAGAGTTTTTTTCAGTCCCTCGCGCAAATCTGTTTTCGCGCGGAAGCCCAGCAGTCGTTCGGCTTTGCTCACGTCCACGAGCCGCACGGGAATCATCGTCGGCTTGCTCGCGTCGAACACGACCTTTGCGTCCGTGAAATTTTCCACTTCGAGCAGTGTCTGCAAAATTTGCTTCACCGTCACGCCCACGCCAGAGCCGAGGTTCACCGCGTCGAAGCCGGACAATTTTTCCAGCGCCAGCAGCGCGCCGTCCACCACGTCGTCCACATAAATCAAATCGCGCACCTCGTTGCCTGCGCCCCACACTTCAATCGGGTTGCGCCGCTCGGCGACCTTGCGCAACAACGCGGCGGCCACCGTGCTGCGCTCCGGCTCGAACTTGTCGCCCGGCCCATAAACATTGGTCGGACGCACAACGATGGCGGACATTTTCGCCGGCAGTTTTTCGCCATACATCTGGCAGAGGATTTCCCCGAAGCGTTTGGCGTTGCCGACGAAAAAATAATTTTTGAACAGGTCGCCCGCGAAGAGTTCCTCCTCCTTCATCGGCTGGTCGGAAAGCGGATACGCCGTGGTGCTGCCGCAGAAGAGAAATTTTTCCACGCCGCCTGCGTGCGCCGCGTCCAGCAGCCACGCCGTCATCACCACGTTCGGCGTGACGTGCGCCATCGGCGAGGCCGCCGTGCCGCCCGCGCCCGCGCCGCCCGCCGCGCAGTGAAAAACATAACGGACATTTTTCACCGCCGCCACGCAGTCCTCGCGCCGCGTCAGGTCGCAGGGGAAAAATTCGACGCCGGGGATTTTTTCGCGGGGTGTGCGGCTGTGGACCGTCGCGCGCACGTTCGCGCCGTCGCGCGCGAGCCGCGTGACGAGCGCCGAACCGACCAGCCCGGCCGCGCCGGTCACGAGAACGTTCTGGCCTCGGAAAAACATGGCCGCCGGCTCACTTGCCGAGAAAACTTTTCTGATAGAAAACGTTGTAGCGCTTGCTGCCCTCGTTCTGGTTCGCGAGATACCATTCCACCGTTTTGCGGACGCCTTCCGCCACTGAGGTCTTGGGCGCGAACCCAAGCATTTCCTTCGCGCGGGTGATGTCCATGACGCGCAGCGACTGGCCGGGCGGTTTCGTTGCGTCGAATTCAATCTTCGGCGGCTTCGGAAAATTCGCGCCGACAATCTGCGCGATCTGCCCGATGGAAGTGCGGTGTCCGCCGCCCAAATTGATCGGCGTGCAGTTCGCGCCCTTTTCCACCGCGAGCAGCATCCCGTCCGCGCAGTCGTGCGAGAAAAGAAAATCGCGGATCGGCGTGCCGTCGCCCCAGACGACCAGCGGATTTTCGCCGCTGGCCACGCGCGCGATCAGCGACGGGATGACCATCGCCGTCTTGGGATCGAAATTGTCAAACGGTCCGTAGATGTTGGTCGGGCGCACGATCGCGATCTTGTCCCAGCCGTATTCCATCTTGTAGGCTTCCGCCTGAAGTTCGCCCATGCGCTTGGCCCAGCCCGCGTAACGATCCGCCGCGTAAGGCTCGCCGTTCCACGCGTTGTCCTCGAAAAAAACGTCCGCCGGCGGATACACCCCGACCGAGCTGGTATACATGTAGCGCTCCACGCCCGCACGGTAGGCTGACTCCATCATCAGCGTGTTCATCAGCAGATGCGGCACCAGAAAACTGGCCGCGCGCGCCTTGCCCAAACTCACCGAGCCTTTGATGCCCGCGACGTGAAACACAATGTCCATGCCGGTCACGATTTTTTTGCAGAACTCCCCGTCCATCAGGTTGCCGTGCATGAATTCGGCACCGGGGTTCACGCGTGACGGGTCGTCCAGCGAAGCGACGCGGACGGTGGCGCCCGCCTCCAGCAGTTTTTGCACGACGGGCTGGCCGATGAGTCCCGTTCCGCCGGTCACCAAAACTTTTTTGCTTTTATAAAATGTAGTCATGAGAATTTGTTAATTGGAGGGCGAAGTCTAAAGCAGCGGGAGTTTGCGTCAATGTTTATCGGACTGGAATTTGATCGCATTTTGGGGATTATGTCTTCGACAAACTGAAGGGGTGGGGTGGGCGCTGTTTGGCTGGGAGCGCTGGCGTCCCGCCGGCGTGCGGCTTGGAAAACTCGCCGGCGGGATCCCGCTCGGAGCGGGACTCCCGGGCGGCTGGTCAAAGGCATCAGCCCGCAAATTTGCGCCGGTCCTTGATGGCTTCAAAATTTTCCGCATACCATTTCACCGTGCGGCGGATGCCGGGGGCGAGTTCGTGGTTCATCACAATGCCGTATTTTTCGCGGAGCTTGGTGGCGTCCACAAATTTTTCCTTCGCGCCGGTGTAGCGGCTGGCGTTGAAAACCACCTTGCCCTGATAGCCCGCCGCTTCACAGACGGTCAACGCCAGCTCACGGATGGTTTTGCCGCGACCCGGCGCGAGATTCACGATGTCGCGCTCCAGCTTGGGCGCGAGTTCCAGCAGGCTGGTCACAAAATCTTTCACGTCCGCCAGGTCGCGGACCTGCGTGCCGTCGCCCCAGATTTCCACTTCCGGCAGATTCATTTTCACTGCGCGGACAAAGCGGCCGATGAGCGCGGACGGGACATGCGCCGTGGCCTCGTTGAAATCATCGTCCTCGCCATACATCGCGGGCGGGATGAGATAATTTCCGTTCAGCTTGAACTGGTCGTTGTAAGCAAGAATGCCGGTGTAAAGCATCCGCTTCGTCGCGCCGTAGGAATACACGCTGCCGTGGATCGCGCCCTCGAAAATTTTGTCCTCCGTCATCGCCTGCGCCGAACTCGGATACGCGCACGACGCGCCCAGGCCGATAAATTTTGCCGCCGGGATAAATTTCCGCCACGCTTCGAGCGTGTGCGTGTGGATGAGGTTGTTGATGAAAAATTGTTCCGCCGTGTGCTTCGCGGGAAATTCGCCCGCCGCCTGATAGCTGGCGAGATGAATGATGAGCGTGGCGTCGCGATGTGCGGAAAAAACCGCCTCGGCATTTTCCCAGCGCGTCAGATCAAACTGCCGGCCACCAAAGGCAAAGTGCGCGACGCCCCGCCGCGTGAGTTCCTGCTGTAGATGCTTGCCGACAAATCCAGTGCCGCCTGTGACGAGAACTTTCATGCGGTCACTATTGGGTTTCGCAAATGTGGGCAACACTGTTTGCGGTCTCATTAACACCCGGCTTCAGCCGGGTGCAGCCGGCGACGCGAACTTCCAGCCGTTTCAACGGCTTGCCAGCGCAGGCCAAACCGTTGAAACGGTTCGGCCATTGGTGTCCAGCCATCACCGGGCTGAAGCCCGGTGTTAATAAAATGGCGTTATTCATTTACGCGAGTCCCAAAAGATCAAATCGAATTCAACAACGCGCACAGCGCCTGGATGCGGTCGGTTTCCAAATCAGGATAATTGCCGATGTAAGCGCCAAAGAAATGCACATGATTGACGGCGGGATATTTTTCAAACTCCTCGCCGTAGAGTCGGCGCAGGAACGGCTGGCGGAGCTGGTTGCCGCCGCCGGACGTGCCACGACGAAATTCAATCTTCCGTTCACGCAGCGTTTTCTCGATGCGGTCCCAGAGCGCCTGATCCGGCTCGCGCAGAACCAAGGTGAAAGCGTAGTTGCAACTGCCTTCGCGCTCGAAGTCGGTGTAAAACTTCTTCGGGTCAAGGCCGTCGAGGAAGAGGTTCAAGTTGCGCGTGCGCTTCTCGTTGTTGGCGTCGAGGCGCTTCAACTGCGTGCGGCCCATCACCGCGTTGATCTCCGTGCTGCGGACGTTGTAGGCGGGGAACGCGAAGATGAAATCAGGATTCAAGTCCGGGAACTCGGATTTGTAGCGCGCCTTCACCGCGTCGTCCTTGCTCTCGCGCACCATGCCGTGCGAACGGAACATGCGGAGCATTTCGTAAAACTCGGAATCGTTCGTGCACACCATGCCGCCCTCGATGGTGCTCATGTGGTGCGCGTAGTAGAACGAGAAGTTCGACGCGAAACCATAACTGCCGAGGCGTTTGCCCTTGAAAGTCGCGCCGTGCGATTCGCAGACATCCTCGATGATCGGGATGTTGCGCTTCTGACATTCTGCGAGCAGCACGTCATCAAGCGCGTTGTAGCCGAGGATGTGCGTGAGGAAAACGGCGCGTGTCTCGCTGTTGAGTTCGGCCAGCACCTGCTGCGTGTCCATGCCGAGTGTGCGCGGATTGATATCCACGAACACCGGCTCGAAACCGGCCTGCAGCACGGACGCGATGTCCGAAACCCACGTCAGCGTCGGCACGATGATTTCGCCGGGGCCGAAGCGTTCGCGCAGCGCCGCCATGGTGATCTGGTTCGCGGAGGAGCCGGAGTTGACGAACACGCTGTGCTTCACGCCGACCCACTCGGACCATTCCTGCTCGAAGGCGATGACGTTTTTCGACTGCGTGAGAATCGGGTCGTCCTGCTTGAGGAATTCAATCAACGCATCGAGGTCGCCGCGCGTGATGTTGTTCGACATCAGCGGCCAGTCGCCGAGATTCGCCGCCGTCACGGGGTCATTTTTCGCTGTAGTAGTCGCCATATTCAACAATGATTGTGCTCTTGCCGTCCTCGCGCTCCAGCGCTTTTTGGTAGGCCGGGAAAATCTGACCGGGTTCGTCGAGGCGGATGACCTCGATGTTTTTGCACATCAGCCGGAACGCGTCCGTATAATCGCCTACGTGCTGGAACTGCGGATGCAGCGGGCGCTCCGAGCCGATGCCCGTGCGGATGATGACCTTGGGCTGGTAGCCGCCGTTGGACATTGCGGGCAGCTTGTCCAGATGGCCGACGACCTGGCTGACGGCGCAGAGCAGAAAATTCCAGCGTGGATAAATGCACACCGGCACGACGCCGGTGAGCGCGAGGCCATTGGACATGCCCATCTGCATGTCTTCGGTCACGGGCAGCTCCAAAAGTTTTTCCCGCGCCACATTTTTCAACGTGTTCGTCATCGCCGTGCCGGGGCAGGCGACGGCCTGGCCGAGAAACATCGTCCGCGGGTCGCGCGCGAGGAATTCCATCGCGCGGCAAAGTTCATCGAAATACTTCATGAAAAAAGAGGATTAAAATTGGACGCGCGAGCCGGCCCCGGCGTGCGGGTATTTGGTTTGATACTTGTAGAAGGTGACCAGCGGATGGTTCGCGTTTTCGTAGGTCAACACCGGCTGGTTCCACGTTTCGCGCGTGTCGGTGCAGACGGATTTGCCGTTGTCCTCGACGATGAAACGGATGGGCAGTTGGTGGTTGTGGGAATACTTCACGCACTCGTGGAAAACCCCCGTCTCGCTCGTCATCTCGCCCGCGAAGCAATGCACCATGCCTGGTTCGCCGCTCCGCTTGAGGCCCAGCGCCGCGCCGACGGCGATGGGGATGATGCCGCCGACGATGGCCGACGAGACGATGCGCTGTTTCGGAAAGCAGAGCGAAATGGAACGGCCCGCGAGAATTTCCGCCTTCAGTTCTTCCGGCGGCACGCCCTTGAGCAGGCATTGATAATGGCTGCGCCATGAGCAGAACACCCAGTCCTCGGGCTGCACGTCGCGGAACAGCTCGATCATCTTTTCCTCGTTGCCGTAGTAAAGATGGATGGGCGCGCGGATTTTTGCGGCGTTGAACAAATCCGCAATCTCCGTCTCAAAGGCGATCAAATCTTGGGCGGTCATGAGCGCATAGAGTGCCGGAGCAATGGAATCGGGTCAAGTTTTGACACGGGAAAAACGGGTTGTCTGCCAGCGGAGCGCCGGTCTCCGACCCGGCGCGTTGGAGTTCACGCTTTAGCGTGCTTTCCGAACAAACGCCCGCAACGCGCGGGATTGAACCCCAACCCAACGCGCCGGGTCGGAGACCGGCGCTCCGCAACTAAGAAGCCCCCGGCGCATTCGCATCCAGTTCGCGAAAAGCCTCGATCTGCTGCGTCTCGCGCGCCTTGTCGTGTGCGGAGTAATCCTCCTCCAGCTCGTGAAAGATCACCGAGCTGCCGCCGAACTCGAACTTGAACGGCACATGGATGAGCTTGCCCAGCTGTTTTTTGATTTTCGCGTGCTTGGACGGCGGCGCAAAGAACAGCAGAAAGCCGCCGCCGCCCGCGCCGAGAAGTTTTCCGCCGAGCGCGCCCGCCGACCGCGCCGCGTCGTAGGCCGCATCTACCTGCGCGTTGGAAATCTTGTCGCTCAACGCGCGCTTCGCCTGCCACGCCTCGTGCAGGAGTCCGCCGAAAGGCGCAATATCCCCGGTGCCGTTCAAAATGTCGCAGCCCTTGTCCACACAGCCGCGCATCGTGTTCAGCAGCGACGAGCGTTCCGTGATGCTCGGCACAAAGCTCGTCGCCACGCTCGCCGCCGTGCGCTTGATGCCCGTGTAGAACAGCATCAGGTGCGAGGTCAGTTCATCCATCCGCGCATGCGTCAGCGTCATCGGCTGCACCAGAAATTCGCCGTTGGTGAGAAAGCTGATGCGGTTCAGGCCGCCGTAGGCCGCACAGACCTGGTCCTGCGAGCCGACCATTTCCTGCAGCATCTCCTGTTCGATATGCAGGCTTTCCGTGGCGAGCTGTCTTTTCCCCACCGCGCGGCCCTGCAAGGCGTAAAGCGCGTTCAGCAGCCCGACCGTGAACGCCGAACTCGAACCCATGCCGCTGCGGCCCGGCAGATCGCCGTCGTGATGGATTTCCACGCCGCGCGCCATGTTCAGAAAGCGCAGCGTCTCGCGCGCCGAGGGATGCTTGATCTCGTCAATCGTCCGCACCTCCTCGATGGTGGAATAAGCCACCCGCATCCGGTGCTGGAAAAACGGCGGCAGGTAGCGGCACGTCAGGTAACAATACTTGTTGATGGTGCCCGCCAGCACCGCGCCGCCGTGCTGCCGATACCACGCCGGATAATCCGTGCCGCCGCCAAAAAACGAGATGCGAAATGGGGTTCTGCTGATGATCATGGTTGTGACATCGAGATTGTTCTGGCGCGAAAGCTAACGGCTGCGAAAAGCCGCCACAAGCGGAAAGCCAAGCGTTGTGGCGGCGGGCATCCTTGCCTGCCGTAGAGCCGTGGCTTCCAGCCCGGCGGAAAAAACCGCACGCATGGCCAGACGCATGGAAATTTTGCGAGCCGCAGGCATTGCCATGTTTTAATCCGGGCGGCAGGATGCCGCCCTCTACGTCAGGCAGGATGCCTGACGCCACATCAAATCTTCAACTTCCCCTGCGCCACCGCCGCCAGCAGCGCCGCCCAGTTCCCGCTGCTGTAAAAATCCGGCTCGCGCAACAACGCCTTCAGCCCTTTCGACCAGCGGACGCAGTCCAAGCCTGCCTCGATTTCCGCGCCGGCGGCCTGTTTCGCGTCCGCCGCGAAATAACACCACACGCGGTTCGTGAACCGCGAGGTCGAAGGCGACAGGCTGGCGAGCAGTTCAAATTTTTCCGCGACGTGGCCGGTCTCCTCCAGCAATTCTTTGCGCGCCGCCTGCTCCGGCGTCTCATCCTTTTCGACGTGGCCCGCCGGCAGTTCCAAAGTCTCCGCCGCGACCGCGTGGCGGAACTGCCGCACTAGCAGCAGTTCGTTTTGCCCCGTCACCGCGATGATGCACACAAAGTCGGGCGACTGGATGAGGTAGTTCGGATGCTGCTGTCCGCTCGCCGATTCCAAAATTTGAAACCACGGCGTGGCGAAAACGGTTTTGCGCTCGGGACGTATCTTAGACATGGGCCAAATCAAATTTCGTTTCCCCTCCCCATGAACCGCAGCCGAAGGGTTGGACAACTTTGTGTTGCATATGCAACACAAAGTTGTCCCGGTCGCTTCAGGGGTTCAACGCGCGAAATTCCAGTTCGGGGAATTCTCACCCTGCCGCTCTCCCGCCGGGAGGGAATCCACGAGCCGCCAAGGCTCGCGATTGGCGCCCCGGAACCGCAGCGGAACGCCGATCTCCCGATCGGCTTGTTTCCAGCATGGAACCGCAACGTGCCGATCAGGAGATCGGCGTTCCGGTTCAGGGGCAGGGCCGGGGTGAGCGGAAACACGGTGTGATTCATTTCCAAAACTTCATCCAAGAAAAAACTGCGCCAGATTTTTCCGGACAAAACTTTCGGCCTGCGGCAGCGAGTCCGGCGTGCCGATGTCGAGGAACGGCGCGTCCGCCACCATGGTTTTCAAACGCACGCCGCCGCCGATGAGCGCCGGAAAAACATCCGTCTCGAAGCTTAACGGCGACTTGGCCGGAAATTTTTTGAGCGTGGAATCTCGAAAAAGATAAACGCCGGCGTTGATGTCGCCCGCACCCGGCTTCTTTTCATTGAACCCGGTGAGTTCACCGTGTGCGTTTTGTGAAATTGTGCCGAAGCGCGACGCATCCGCCATCGGCACGCCCAGAATGGCTCCTTCGATTTCCGGCTCGTCGAGTGATTGGAAAAACTTTTCGAGCGGCGCGATCACCAGCGAGTCGCCGTTCAGCACCAGCCACGCCGCCGGATTTTTTTCCGCGCCGCGCGTGGCGTTCAGAAATCCGCCTGCGGTTCCGAGCGGCGAGGTTTCCGGAACACAGGTGACGCGGACATTTTTCACCGGCTGCGGGGCAAAATGTTTTTCAATCGTTTCCGCCAGATGGCCGGTGGAGAGAATCACATTGCGGATGCCTTGCGCAGCGAGATAGCGCACGACCCATTCCACGAATGGCCGGCCGCTCACCGCCGCCATCGGCTTGGGCAGGTCGCCGAGCAGATGCTTGATGCGCGTGCCAAATCCGCCGGCGAGGACGACGGCGGTGATTTGTTCGGGGCGGACGCTCACAAAAGCAGGCGGATTGTTGGATAAATGGATTCTTGGATGAGTGGAAGGACGTGTCCGGGCGTTTTTCATTCATCCATCAATCCATCAATCCATCAATCCGCGTTGGTCACACGTTCGAATAGATCGTGTTCCGCAAAATCGTGAAGCCCTTCATGAGTTCCACGATGCCGCGGTCCAGGCTCCATTCCGGCTTGAAACCGGTGCCGGCGATGCGCGCGTTGCTCACGATGTAATCGCGCTTGTCCGGGTCTTCACCGATGGGCGCTTCGACAAAGACAAACTTCGGCAGATGCTTTTGGATGACGGCGCAGAGTTCAAGCTTGGAGAGGTTCGCATCGTCGAGGCCGACGTTGTAGGGCCTGCCCTTCATCGTCTCGAAGTTGGCGATGCCGTGCGTGAAGGCGCGGGCCACGTCGCGGATGTGGATGTAATTACGTTTGAAATGGCCTTCAAAAATCAGCACGGCGCGGTCGTGCATGGCGCGGTAAACAAAATCGTTCACCAGCAAATCCAGCCTCATGCGCGGCGCGCAGCCGAACACGGTGGCGAGCCGGAAGCTGATGCTGTTCTCGCGGGACAACACGGCTTCCTCGGCTTTCACTTTGGTGACGCCGTAGGTTGAGAGCGGACGCAACGGCGTTTCTTCCGTGCAAAATTTTCCTTTTTCGCCCACGCCATAGCCGCTGTTCGTGACGGGCATGATGACCCACTGCTGTTTGCCCGCGAGACGGCAGAGCATTTCCACCGCGTCCTGGTTGGTGGATTTGGTGGCGAGCGAATCGGTGTTGCAGATCGGCACGCCGACGAGCGCGGCGAGCGGGATGATGAGGTCGGCCTTGGCGATGAGCGGCTTCATCACCGACTCCTCGCGGCAGTCGCCGCGCAGGACGGAAAATTTTTCGGACTGGCAGCAGTCGAGCAGCGAGTTCTGGTTGAAATAAAAGTTGTCCAGCACGGTGACTTCGTGTCCCTGCGCGAGCAGCGTGGGCGTGAGGATGGAACCGAGATAGCCGGCGCCGCCGGTGATGAGGATTTTCATGGTAAAAAATTATTTTGCGTCGGGAGTCTGTGGTTTTCGCGCGGGAAAAACAAGCAAACCCGACCGGAAATTGAAGAGGCCGTGATGGAGCGCGGCGGCGGCGCGGAAACCAGCCGTGCCATTTCCAAGCGCGGCGGCCGATCCCGCCCGGCCTCCCGCCACTCCGTCAGCGCAGGAATTTCCTGCAACGCAGGGCTTTGACGGCGCGAAAACTATTTTTAAAATGTTTGAACCTTTTCGCCGCGGCGGCGTCTGAAACTGTAGCGAATGATTTCGCTGTCCGTTTAGGGTTGGCATAGAGGTTTTGCTTGCGGCGCGGCTCGGACAGCGACCCCAAGTTGGTCGCGCCGCCCTTCTGAGCGCCTTGGTGAAGGCGTTTAAACCTTGTCACCGCGAAGGCCGGACGCAAGTCCGGCCTTCCGCTTTTTCCAACCGGTCAGCCCGCGCCCCTTTCCAGGCTGAAAATGGCGTGCCAGATAAAATGCCGCCGGACACCACGGAATTGCGCATTGATTGAACCGAAAAAAACCTTAACCTTTCCCAGCATGAAACATCAGCTTGATTTCGAGAAGCCGATCACCGAGCTGCAGAACAAGCTCAACGACCTTCGGGCGCACCCGGAAAAACATTCGCTGGGCATCAGTTTTGAGGAGGAGATCCTGATCATCGAAAAAAAACTGGAGGAAACCCGGCGGCAGACTTTCACCAACCTTTCGCCATGGCAGCGCGTCCAGCTCGCGCGCCATCCCAAACGGCCTTACACGCTGGATTATTGCCAGAAGACCTTCACCGACTTTCAGGAGCTGCACGGCGACCGGATGTTCGCCGATGACTGCGCGATGGTCGGCGGCTTTGCGAAGCTGGGCGAACACCGCGTGGTCGTCATCGGCACGCAAAAAGGCCGCGACACCAAGGAAAATATTTTGCGCAACTTCGGCTCCGCGCATCCCGAAGGCTACCGCAAGGCGCTCCGCCTGATGCGGCTCGCGAATAAATTTGGCCTGCCCATCATCACCATCATTGACACGGCGGGCGCGTATCCCGGCGTCGCGGCGGAGGAGCGCCACATCGCCGAGGCCATTGCCGTCAATTTGCGCGAGATGATGCTGCTCGAGGTGCCCATCATTGCCGCCATCATCGGCGAAGGCGGCTCCGGCGGCGCACTGGGCATCGGCGTGGCCGACCGCGTTTTGATTTTGGAGAACGCCTATTACTCCGTCATCAGCCCCGAAGGCTGCGCGGCGATCTTGTGGAAAGACCGCGCCAACGCCGCCAAGGCCGCCGCCGCGCTGAAAATCACCGCGCGCGATCTGCTGCACCTCAAGCTCGTGGACGAAATCGTGCCGGAACCGCTCGGCGGCGCGCATAACGACATGGCGGGAACAGCGGCGAACCTGAAAACGCATCTGCTCCGACACCTGGAAAAAATCCAGGCGCTGACCACGGCGGAACGGCTGAAAAAGCGCTACGCAAAATTCCGCGCGCACGGACATTTTGTTGAAAAAACCGAGGGCCACGGCGGCATGGAGCCGGCCAAGGCCTTGGAAACTGTCGCCGCCTGATTCCATGCTTTATCCGCTGGTTTTCCAACCGATCTTCAAGGAGCGCATCTGGGGCGGACGCGAACTGGAACGGCTGTTCGCCAAAAAAATCCCCGCCGGCCAGCCCATCGGTGAATCGTGGGAAATCTCCGACCGGCCCGGCGACGCCAGCATCATCGCCAACGGCCCGCTCGCCGGAAAAGATTTGCGCTGGCTCATGGAACAGCACGCGGCGGAAATTCTCGGCGGCGCAAAACCGGCGGCGGACGGGCGATTTCCGCTGCTCTGCAAAATTCTCGACGCGCGTGAAAAACTTTCGCTGCAAGTCCATCCGCCGCGCCCAACCGGGAGCGCCGGCATCCTGCCGGCGAGTTCAGAAACGTGCCGCCAAGATGGCGGCGCTCCCGGCGGCGAACCCAAGACCGAGATGTGGTTCATCGCCGCTGCTGCGCTGGACGCAAGCCTGTATGTCGGACTGAAACGCGGCGTGACACGCGCGGAGTTTGAGAAAAAAATTTCCGACGGCACCGTGGCGGATTGTTTTCATCGCATCCCCGTGCGCGCGGGCGATACGATGTTTCTGCCCAGCGGCCGTGTCCACGCCATCGGCGACGGCCTGGTGATTTTTGAGATCCAGCAAAACTCCGACATAACCTACCGCGTGTTCGACTGGAACCGGGTCGGCCTCGACGGCCGGCCGCGCGAGCTGCACCTCGCCCAATCGCTCGCGAGCATTGACTTCAACGACTTCGAGCCGAAGCTGGTCGAGACAAAATTTGTCGCCGACGGAAAAATTCAAAAGCGGCCACTGGTGAATGACCCGTTGTTCAATGTCGAAGCGTGGAAACTGGATTCCGGCGCGAACGGTTTTCTGAAGCCTAAAAAATTGCAAATCATCGCGGTGACGGGCGGGCAGATTGAAATCGAGAGCAGTTCGGCGGCGGTGAACTTGTCCGCCGGTCAGTTCAGCTTGATTCCGGCGAGCCTGGAGCGGACGGAAATTGTGGCGAAGTCAGACGCGGCTTTGCTGCGCGTTGAGGCAAATTGATTTTTTGCCGCAGCAAACAGCGGCGCTAAAGCGTCCGCAGTCCAGACGCTTCGCGAAGCTAGACGGCCATCGGCACACGCGGAGCGTCTGGA
>JAYVCM010000048.1:0-4010 GCA_043749955.1 Limisphaerales bacterium
ATTCCCCACGTCGGCCAGCCGATTCACGAGGAGATCACCCGGGACGCCATCATAAACGTGACGCCGGCGGCCAGCCTGGGATTGATTGCAAACCTGCAACGCGGGGTCGAGAACCCGGATATCATTCATCAGTTCGACAGCGAGAGTCATTTTGACAATTGTTCCGTCGCCTTGAACGTGGGCTTCAGCAACGGGTTTGCAACCATGAACCAGAGGTTTGCAGCGGCCCGGCCAAACGCCTTGGGCAATCCGGAGTTTCTTACGCCGCATTACACGAACTTCCTGGATATTTCCGCCGGGGTGGTGGCGGCTTTGACTGCGCTCGCGACCGATCCGCAATGCCTCCTGGAGCCGGCATGTCCGACCGCGCGGGCGGCGGCGGATGCCGTCGTTATCAGTTCCTTGTTGCCAGCGCTGGTGGGTAATCCCAATCCCGACCCGCATCGCGCTACTAATCCCCGCTCTTTGTTCTACTATCCTCCCAGCCTTGCCGGGTTCGGATTGAACGGCTATCTCGGTCCGGTCCAAGAAGGTTATCTGGATGTTATCGGCGTCGTGGAGGACGCGGTCAACAGCGCGTTGGGAAATCATTTTGATCCGTCCTGTTCGTGCGACCGGAATCTGGCGGCAGTCATGGGTTCTGCAAACGCTCATGTGGTCCAATTGCAGCGGCTCCAGAACGCCCTCCGTGCTTATCATGCCTATCAAGACCTGGGTCATGCCATGCATGCGGCCCAGGATTTTTTTGCCCATTCAGATTATGTGGAGGTAATGGCCGGCGTGGGCGTGGGTCAGGCGATACCGCCCGGCACCGTCATCCCGGTGCCGGCTGATTTCTCCCAGTTTAATCTGCCGGGCTTGCAAACGCTCATGGGCGCCGCGCGCTTCAATCTGCTGGAGAGCGGCGACGCGCTCACGATCTGGCTGGGGGACGGCGATTATTCGTTGGGTGACGCGGGCATTATGAATTTCTTCAACCCGGACACCGCGATCGAGATCGGCGCCATTGACCTGCTTGGATTTCACATTCCGGCGGTGCCGATTCCTTCCGTGGGCCAGAATCCAAACCCGTTTCCAGGATTCAATCACGGACATTACTTGAGTTCGACCGCGCTCGGATTGAACAAGGATAATCCGTCGGCATCTCTCACGGATGAACCCGCTCATCGCAACTATCTCCCCGCCCGGCAGGCCGCCGTTCAGATGTCCGCGCTGATGTGGAGAGCGTTTCTACAGTCCGTCGGCACGATCGCTGCGCCGGTGCTCTTGACGTGTCCTCCGGGCAAGGTGGTTGCGACCGACCCCGGCCAGGCTTACGCGACGGGTGTTAATCTGGGGGTGCCTTCGGTCAGTGGCGGCTGCCAGATGCCTGGCGTCACTAACAACGCGCCCGCAAAATTTCCGATGGGGACTAACGTTGTGCATTGGATCGCCATGGATTCATGCGGCAACAGCAACACATGCAATCAGACGGTTGTGGTCGTTGATCGCGAGCCGCCGAAGATTGTATGTTCGACGAACCGCGTGGTGGCTGCGACCACCAGCAGCGGCGCGAGCGTCGTTTTCCCCACGCCGGCGGCGAGCGATAATTGTCCGGGAGTCAGAGTCATTTGTGTTCCGCCCTCTGGCACCACCTTTCCCATCGGCATCAGCACGGTGAATTGCACGGCCATTGACACATCAGGGAATCAGGCGGCGTGCAGCTTTACCATCCGGGTCAAAGGGGCCGCCGAGCAGATCCAAGACCTTTCTGTCTTGGTGAGCAGCTTTCATCTGGCGTCCGGGACGGAAAACAGCCTGACCTCAAAATTGAAAGCAGCGCTGGACGCCCTTGCGGCTGGAAACAAAACAGCCGCTGGCGATTTCTTGCAGTCATTCATCGAACATGTCCAAGCCCAGTCCGGAAAAAAGTTGACGGCGGCTCAAGCCAAATCACTGATTGCTGCGGCAACCCAGATCAAAACGGTAATGAAAGGCGGCCCCGCAGGGACAGCCAAACCAAAAACTGATAAACAGAGCACTTAGGCGCGCAAGTGGCCGGCTCCAGCTGGCTGGAATTCCACCCGCGCTCATGTTGATTGGTTGACCAACGCATTGAATATGGAAGCCGTCACGATCATTCAACCCAAGGCGGCCAAGGATTACTTGCCCGTCGCAGCGGCACCGCTTGCTGGCGCGTCCCGCCCGGAGCGGGATGACCTGCCATCCGCCGAACCAATCGCGGCACCGGTGGTCGCGGCGACGCCGTGGCAAATTGTTCTGACGGTGCTCGGCATCTTGGCCTTTCTTTACTTCGCCCGTCCCGTGGTCTTGCCGGTCTTCCTGGCCTGCGTGGCGGCGATGGCGTTGAAGCCGCTCATCCGCTGGCTGGCCTATGGTCGCATCCCGCCGGCGATCTCCGCAGCGGTCGTGCTGTGCCTGCTGGTGTCCGCCATCGGGATTGGTTTCTTTCAACTGGGCCGCCCGGCGCTGGCGTGGATGAACGAAGCGCCGCAGCACATGACCGATTTGCGGCAACGGGTGCTGACTATCTTTCCGCGCCTGGCCCGCTTCAGCAAGGCCGCCGCCGCAGTGAACAACCTGGGCGCGACCGAGGAAGAACAAAAGCAAGCGACCACGGTAGAACTAAAATCGAGCCGGGTTCCCAGCACCTTCATCAACTGGACCGGAACGTTATTAGTGGGCATCGGCGAGACGCTGGTGTTGCTGTATTTGCTGCTGGCGTCCGGCGACCTGTTTTTGCAGAAGCTGGTGCGTGTTATGCCCACGTTACACGACAAGAAACGCGCGGTCGAGGTCAGCCATGAGATCCAGCAAAACATTTCCAACTATCTGTTCTCCGTTTCTTTGATCAACATTGGCCTGGGTATCGTCGTGAGCGTCGGTCTTTATTTCATGGGCGTGCCCAACGCCGCGATGTGGGGAATGTTGGTGGCGGTGCTGAACTTTGTTCCCTACTTTGGCCCCGTCGCCGGCGTCATCGTGCTCGCCACGGTCGGCCTGCTGACTTTCGACACGTTATGGCGGGGACTTCTGCCGCCCGCCTGGTATCTGCTGCTTCATCTGTTGGAAGCGAACCTGGTCACGCCGGTCTTGTTGGGCCGCCGCTTCACGCTCAACCCCGTGATCATTTTTGTTTCGCTGATCTTCTGGACGTGGCTTTGGGGTGTGCCGGGCGCGTTGTTGTCGGTGCCGGTCCTGGTTTCAATCAAAGTCATCAGCGACCGCGTCCCCGCCCTGTCGTCCGTCAGCGAGCTGCTCTCAAGATGAGTCGGCAGCATTTTGTCAGTCGAACCAGGCCGGCGCGCGACTCCGTTTTCAGCCGGGCGGCTCCGGATAAACCACGATAGGGTTTCACCCCATGTTGAAGCGCGCGGTGGCGGCGTAGAATGATGCGGTAAACCAATCAAACGCAACCAAGTTACAAAATATGATCAACTCATTAAAACGTATCGTCGCCCTGCTCTGCATCACCGCGCTGCTGGCCATCGTCGGCCTGGGCTGCAACACGGCCCACGGCTTCGGCAAGGACGTCTCCCACGCCGGCGCAGAAATTCAGAAAGGCACGAAGTAACCACGGCACAGAATGTCCCCGGAAGCCTCCAAAGCGGCGGGCGCGTTTCCGGCCCCGTCCCGGAGTTGGACCGGCCGGCTGGGCGCGGAAGTCTGGGCGCAATGGGCCGAGTTGCGGCATGCGCTGGCGGTGATCGGGACGGTGCTCGGCGTCGCGGTGCAACCGCGAAGCTGGGGGCGCGCGGAACGGATTGCGTTGGCGCGGCAGGTTCTGACCATCGGCTTCGAACCGCTCTGGTTTGTCGGCGCGGTGGCAATGTTCGTCGGCATTTCGGTGGTGGTGCAGCTCACCTTCTGGGCCGGCGAAACGGGCCAGTCACAAATGCTGGGGCCGCTCTTGGTGGCCGTCGTGGCGCGCGAACTCGGCCCGGTGTTGATCAATCTGGTGGTGATCGTCCGCAGCGGCAGCGCGATGACGACCGAGCTGGGAGTCCTCA
>JAYVCM010000049.1:0-14788 GCA_043749955.1 Limisphaerales bacterium
CATCAAACGTCGCCGTGCCTTTGCCGTTATTTGGCACCGCATCCGCGCTCCAGTCGTAAGTGCTGTCCGCGTTGGCGGTGGGATATACCGTGGCGGTCATGCCATTCACCGTGACCGTCGCGCCGGCATCGCCCACCGTGCCGCTCACGCTGCCGGCGGGTTTATACAAATCATCCCCCGTAGGGGTGCTGATGATGGTCAAAATCAGGCTGCTCGGTTTCACGGTAAAATTCGTCACGGTCACGTTGCCTGCCGCATCCGTAGCTTGGAGCGTGACATGGTTCGTTCCGTTCAAAGGCACGTTTTCCAGCCAGAACATATGGTTGCGTTCCACCAAGCCGGTGATGACGTTCGTGGTGCCATCGCCATTCACAACTTGCGCCACAATGGTTCCCGTCTCGTCGCTCATCGTCCCGCGCAGGGTGCAGTTGGTTCCGCTCACGGCCATGCCGTCTTGCGGCCAGATCAATGTCACCACCGGCGGGTTGGTCGCCGTGGTGTAATCCAAGGTGACATTGAAATTGGTCGTCGTGGTGTTACCCGCCCGGTCGGTCACGCGCAAGCGAGTCATCCTCATGAACCGCCTCCTCAAAAATAATGATTTCCAACTCGCCAGTTTACACCGTTGCTTTAGACTTTATGTAGTTCCAAATTCAAAGCAGGACAGACCCCTTTTATTTATGCCCCCCTTACTCCCAATGACGGGCGCCAACCATCCAAATAAATTCACCTGATTCCAAGTCGTAATAATAATTCTTGCCCAAGTTCAAATTTATACCAATCATATTGCTCGTTGTGCCCATTCCTGTTATTTCAATTCGACTGCCGAGGTCTTTCATCCCCATTGATTTTGCCCATACATTTTTGCCAGACTTGTCGCGAAGACAAAATGTTCCCGCTGCTTTATCCACGATAACAAGACGGTAAGAACCATCGGCCAAACGATTGGTCGAAATCAAAAAGCGACCGTGTTCAAAACTCCCATTGGATTGTTGTGGTGCCGATTCAAATTGTTTTATTTGCCTTATCTGTTCCTTATATTTTACCGGGTTCGGCGAGGAGTATTGGACCTCATCAGTAACGGGGCCGACATCCAAAATATCAGAATTAGTCGGCGCTAAAACCGCTGGTGGTTTGTTGTCCTGTTTTAAGCGCGCCTGCCTTTGTAGTGTTGCAAACAAAATGCAAGCGGCTACCAATAAACAAACGATAACGAATATGCTCAGTTTTTTCATGGGCAATGGATTGGGTAATTAGAGTCGGGCGGAGGTGTGTAGTCTGTTGATTGGCCGCTCATCCGATCACCAATAAGGCGAGGATCCACTGGTTTCCAAACATCCGAACAATAATAATATGGGGCTTGCCCTACCCAATTGCCAAATGAATCTTTTACACCGTCAAAATACTCCGTGTTGTTTTCATAGTTTGTGATTTTTTGAACCCAAGCAATGTCATCGTCGCAACAACCGATAAAATGAGCTTTAATTTCAGCACCAGAGCAATTGCCCGTGTGCTTTGGATCAGGATCAGGAACGTCTTCCTTTTTCGTAAAAGAATCAATGATAATTTTTCCACAGTCCCCCGCAGTCCCGCTGTTCCAAATGTTTGTATAAACTGTCCCGTTGGTGTCAACTCGTATGGTGTAATCTATTTCAGCCAATGGGTAATTTTTGGTATCCCAGTTACCTTGGCTGTCAGTTTTATGGCAAACAGCCATAAGATGATAATTTTTATACAAATGATTGTGAGGGCCTGGTATGGGGGTATAAACTGTTACGGACGGCCAATCGTAGAAGTCGATTTTTTTTGGAGCGCAATCTTTTGACGCATTGCCCGTAAAATGATAATAACCCCCGCCCGCTTCCGGTGTGCAGTCCACCTGTGCATTGTCAGGAAAAACTCCATAAGCTACCCCCGCTTCATTCAAGGTTTTTCCGGCCACGGAAATTTGTGTCGAGGGAATGTCCCTGAACCAAGGTGCCTTCGACAACTGCTCACCAGCGGTAGCAGTCAACTGAAACAAATGGTTTTTGCTGCTGCCGCCTTTACCGCCGGTATGCAGAACCTTGCACACTTGTGAGCTTTTATCGAAACCTTGGGCCAATCCAGTTCCAGCAGCACGACCCCAGCTCATTGAGCCTTTTGCCTGGGTAATTGTGTAAGAGCCGCCGCTATTTGTATGGTCATAACCAAAGCGGGCGCTGTTACCGTGGGTATGAACCAAGATGGTGGCGGTGCCATTCGACGACAAGGTGGAATCAACATATCCGGTGGCAATGACCAACTGATTGGTGTCCAGTTCTTCAAAAATCTCATTGATCGTCCCGCCCTGGCCCCATGTAAAATTCCCCGCAACTTTGTCGCGCGTCCCTTCATTCAGAACAGGTCCCGACACCAAAAAATCCTGGTTGGTCCAACCCGCTGATTCCATCACGATTTCCGCCGGCTTGTCTGGATTGGCGGCAGAGATGGTTGCGGCGCGCGCGCCACTGCCGACAAGCATCAAACTTAAAAGGATGAATTGTTTTTTCATAATCAATTCCCTCCTCCATTTCCATAAGTGCCGTCGGGCTGTTGCTCATCAGGTGCGTAGGCCGTCATGTCAAAACTCGCCGTGCCTCCCTCGTTGACCGGCACATTATGCGCCAGCCAAGTGCCGCCCGAATTGACGGTCGCCTTGACACCATTGATCCAGACTGCTTGCGTCGCGTCGCTGACATAGCCGCTGACATTGACCGTTGGCAGCCACAAATCGCCGTCAATGGAGGTCAAGGTCAAAGTCATGCTGCTTTGAATGACGGTGATGTTCGTCACGGTCGAAAGCCCGGCGGAATTTTTCACGGTCATTGTCAGCCAGTTCGTGCCGGAGGCTAGCGGCACGTTTTCCGCCCATAACTTTCCGTTCCGCTCCACCAGTCCATACACGTTGTTTGTATCCCCGTTGGTGTTGACGATTTGTGCGGTGGCGATTGCACTGGGATCATCCACCCAGCCGCGCACGGTGAAGTTGCTCCCGCTCAACGCCAGCCCCTTCTGCGGCCACGTCAACCGCACTACCGGGTTGGTGGCGGTGGCATAATTCAAGGTATCATTCAGATTGGTCACCGTCACATTGCCCGCCAGATCGGTCGCGTGAACTGTGATGGCATTGACCCCGTTCGTCAGGTGAATGTCGTAGCACTGGAAATAATTTGTGGTGTAGGCAAAGAGGTTCGTGTCTAGGTGACGCCCGGACAAAATGCCCGGCTGGTTGGTTACAACAACCACGCTATTGCTCAAATCAAATGTCACCCGCAGCAATGATTCTGGCGAGCAGCCCTGCAATTGAACATAAGGGGTGGCCGTGGTGCTGTTGGTCGGACTGATGATGATGACCGTTGGCGCGATACGGTCCAGATAAACCTTGGTGCCAATCCACTCCGGCTCGGCATTGGTGGCGTATCCTTTCAAACCGAACCAGACCTGATAAACGCCGTCGGTGGTGCCAAGGTTCAAGTGGACCGTTCCATCATAATTTGACCAGACGGCGCTGCTGAAATTCTCGCTGTTCACCAGCACGGCCTCATAGCTGGCAACACCGCCCAACACGAGGAAGCTGCCGGTCGCATTGGTCGTGTTGAAATGCTGGTTGCCCAAATGCGCCGTGAAACTGATCGGATTGGGGTCAAGGTTGTTGGCATAGTCAGTTGCCAGCGCAATTCCATTGGCATCCAGTTCCGTGCCGGTGTGGTTGTAGTTTCCAAACCAGTGCCATTCCCACCAGTCGGGTAGGCCGTCGTGGTCGGAATCTTCGTTGACGGGATAATGGTAGCCGAGGTCGGGCGCGTTGGTGTCGGGCATCCCGCCGTCCTGCGGCGCGTAGGTGGTCATCGTCTGGAGTTCGGCGAGCAAGGCGGTATCCATGGCCGTGGTGCCAACATTGCGGTAGGGGCTGCCGGGGGCAAGGTAGTAATGGGCGTTGGCGGCGGTTTGGAAGACTGGAGCGGACGAATACACCCAGCTTCCTCCATTCACTGAAACATAGACGTCTCCCCCCGGCACAAATGGGATGCCATTATGTTGCGATGACTCTTCGACAATGAGGCAGTTGGTTTGCGAGGTAACTCCTCCAATCGTGAAAAAACCGTCCAGCGTCACATTTTCGGCAACTGTGCCACTGCCTGCTTCAACCGGCGCATCGTCATAAATTTCCTGAAACAACACATTGTGCAAGCGGACATGTCCGCCGTAGTAATCTCCGTTCTCGTTGTAATCGCCGTGGGCCGACACCGCAATGTCCACCGACACGAACCGGCAGTTCCATAAATCTATGTCACCCGTTATTTGTATCCCCCAGCTAACATAGTTAAAACACATGTTGGAAAGAACGACACTCGGGCAGTTGAAGTTAAAAAAACCGCTCAAATCATAGATGCTGGGATTGCCGCTGGAGCCGGAAATGGCCTGTCCAACGGAATCGTCATTGAATGACGTGAAGATTGTGGGATGTTCGGAAGCAGGGCTGCAAACCACGGTGCTGCTCGCATCCAGATTCAACGACCCGCCCCAATCGTTGTCATTAAACTTGAGAACTGCACCTCCTTCAAAAGTAGTCGTGCCGCTCAAATTCACATACCCGCTGACATAATAAGTCGTCCCGGCTTGAAACGTGAAATCAGTCTGGTCGGAATCAATCGTGTTGTAATCGAGCACCACGCCCGGCTCCTTATTCAAATCAATTGAGGCGAGTTGAATCTGATTGGTGTCGGCGGTGGTTTCATGCGAAGGAGGAAACGTTTTGAAGCCGGATGCGTCCGCCTTCGTTTCGCTTCGGCGCGACAAGGCGAGCCGGGTTTTAGATTCAGGTTTCAGGTTTCCCTTTTCAGGTTTCTGATTTTGCGCCGTCAGCGGCAGCGCATCCAAGTCCTCGGCGATGTCGAGCAGCGGCACGGTTTCTATCAGGAACGTCCGGCCAGCGCTGTGGATCCAGCTTTTATAGACGGGGACGGACGGGTTGAGAGCCGGGGAGTTGAGAGTTGAGAGTGAAGCATTCGTGCCTTTGAAAGCAAAGGCTTTGCCGTGCGTCATCGTCAGCTTGCCGAATTTCAGCGTGCTGTCCTGCAAACCAAACCAGTCGTCACTGGCGGCGGCGATTTCCTGCGGGTCGGCGGTGTTGAAAAATTCCGTGACCAGTTGGAGCGTGCTGCTGGCAGGGTCAAGTGAGTAGGCATCCGGCGTGGGCGGCTGCTGGCGGAAAACCAAATCGCACTCGAATCCTCCCCGGCGATAATTGGCGACAATGTCGGCCTTGAATCCATTGAAGGCATCACGATAGGTCACCTGGTTGGAACTGGTCAGGTAACCCACGGAATGTTTCAGCGTGGCAATCCAAACGGTGTTGCTGCCGTCGTCGTAGGAAACGCCAATCGGACGACTTTTCAGATGCCGGCCATCCGGCGTGACGACCTCGATCACGCCGTTGTAAAGGTCCGCCGGGAAATAAACTTTGTGCCTTCCCTGAACGGCCGCCGCACCGCCACCGGGCAGAATGGTGATTTGCTCCTTGGACTCAACCAACTGGCCGCTGGCATTGGTGTAATTCATGCCGGTGGCCAGCTCGGTGTAACGATGAACTCGGTTGGTGCCATGCTCCACGGTGGTCTTTTGGAGGACTTTCCAGTCCGGGCCTCGTTCCGTGACGGCAAAGCCGCCGGTCTGGGCGTGGAGGTTGAGCGTGGTGATGGTGGCGAGAACAAATGCCAACCCCCGGAGAACGTATGAACCTTTCATAGTTTTAAAATCCCGCCCGTTTTGTTTTCCCCCGGAGAGTTTTTCCCCGGAGAGTTTTCCCCCGGAGAACTAAAAAGTTTTTACGCCTGATGTTTGAAGTTAGCAAGAATTATCTCGAACTATTTTCAAAACGGTTTGCCGGGTTTGAGCAACCAACGGTCTGGGCCACGGCGTGATTGCCCTCGCACGGATTTCCGTCCATTCTTCGCCGCGATGGAACAACGGATTTTAAATCTGCTCGCGCACAAGGATTACGTCCCGTTGAGCGCGGAGAATTTGCAACGCCACCTGCGCGTGCCGCCGGACCGCGAGCCGGAGTTCAGCCGCGCGCTCCGCAAGCTGGAGCGCGACGGCGAGATTGCGCTGATCAAGGCCAGCCGCTACGTCCGCACCAGCGACGCGGATCTGATCCCCGGCCGCATCCGCATGAACCGCGCGGGCAAAGGATTTCTCCAGCCGGACGATTCCAACCTCAAAGAAATTGCCGTGGCCGAAAGCGCCACCGGCACGGCCTTGCACGAGGACCGCGTGCTGGTGCGTCGCGACGTGCGCCGGAAAAATTTCCGCGACGGCGACCAGGAAACCGGCACGGTCGTCCGCATTCTGGAACGCAAGCGCACGCAACTCGTCGGCACGTTGCAGCAGGGCCGCAACTCGCTCCACGTCACGCCGGACGACCCGCGAATTCCGCACGACATTTTAGTTTCCGCACCGCAGGACGTGGGCCGCCCCGCCCGCGTGGGCGACAAAGTTGTCGTCGAGCTGCGCGAATGGGAATGGCGCAATTCAAATCCCGAAGGTGAAATCATTGAAGTCCTCGGCGCGCCGGATGAGGAAGGCGTGGACATGCTTTCCGTGCTGCGCCAATACGATCTGCCGCTGCATTTTCCCAAGACGGTGCTCGCCGAGGCGCACGCCATCGGCTCGACGGTTCACGCGCACGACCTCGCGAACCGATTGGATTGCCGCGCGCATCAGGTCGTCACGATTGATCCCGACGACGCGAAAGATTTTGACGACGCGATCTGTCTGGAACGCATCTCGCCGGAGCAATGGCGGCTGTGGGTTCACATCGCGGACGTGTCGCACTACGTCAAGCCCGGCACTGCGCTCGACGCGGAGGCGCAGAAGCGCGGCAACTCCACCTACCTCGTGGACCGCGTCATCCCGATGCTGCCGGAGGCGTTGAGCAACGAACTCTGCTCGCTCAAGCCGAACGTGGACCGGCTGACCAAGTGCGTGGAATTTCTCGTGTCGCATGATGGCCGCGTGTTGAGCACGAAGTTTCATGCCGCCGTGATCCATTCGCAACGCCGCTTCGCCTACGCGCAGGTGCTGGCGATTTTGCAGCGCGCGCCGGCGGACGATCCGGTTGAGCAAATGCTGCATCAGGCGCATGAACTCGCGCAAAAAATCCGCCGCCACCGTTTCCAAAACGGTTCGCTGGATCTCGATTTTCCCGAAACCAAAATCCGGCTGGACGAATCGGGAAAGATTCTGCGCATCGAAAAAAACGAGAACGACGTGTCGCACCAGTTGATCGAGGAATACATGCTGCTCGCGAACGAGGCCGTGGCGACGCGGCTGATGAGCCTGCACACGCCCGCGATTTACCGCATCCACGAAGAGCCAGACGCGCGGCGGTTGCAGGAATACCGCCAGGATGTCTTGAGCCATCAGGTTCCGTGCGGCAACTTGAGCCATCCCAGCGAGGTTCAAAAACTGTTGTCGAAGCTCGGCACCTTGCCCATCGGCGCGGCGCTGAAAATTGGATTTCTCAAGTCGCTCATGCGTGCGCGTTACGCGGTCGAGCCGCTCGGCCATTACGGGCTGGCCAAGAAAAAATACACGCACTTCACCTCGCCCATCCGTCGCTACGCCGACCTCGTGGTGCATCGCGCGCTGTTCGACAAGAACGCGGCGAAACTCGGCGCGCTCAAACCCATCGCCGAACATATTTCCGTGACCGAGCGCAATTCTGCCGACGCCGAGCGCGACAGCAAGGACGTGAAGCTGTTCGCATTTTTGAAAGCGCAGCTCGCGTCCGGCGCGCCGCAAAAATATCCCGCGCTGGTGACCGACGTGCGGAACTTCGGTTTCTTCGTGGACGTGCCGGGCCTGGCGATGAGCGGCCTCGTGCCGTTGTCCACGATCGAAGATGATTTTTATGTGTTCGACGAATCGCGCCGCAATCTGGTGGGCCGCCGCACGCGCCGGGTGATCAAGCTCGGCGACAAGCTCACCGTGCAAGTGGCGAAGGTGGACACATTCAAAAAGCAGGTGGACTTTTGTCTCGCGGTGGAAGAACGCAAACCCGGCGCGCAACGCCCGCCAGTGTCGCGGCCAACTGCCACGCGTCCGCAGACATTTCAACCGCACACCAAACGTCCGCAGTTATCACAGCGGGATTCAAAACGTCCGCCGTCGTCGCGCTCGGAAAGTTCCCGCCCGCACGATTCGCGTCCGGCCAGATCACGCCTCCAGGACTCGCGTCCGCCCGCGGCCAAACCAGCGGCCATGTTTCAAACCTCCGGCACGAAGTTTTCCACCACGCAACGTCCGCTGATAAAATCCAGCGGCGCGAGCCGCTTCCAAAAACGCCGCCGTTGATGCGCCAGGCGGGTGCGGGCAATTGCAGCCGGCATGGATTTGGTTGCGGAGGGCGGGGTGAAGCCGGCGCAAATCATCCCATCATTGGCCTTGAATTTTTCGACGGCTCGTGAAATAAAGGTTGTGTCACCGAAACCCTTGCGCTTATGAAAACCCTTCTTTCACTCCCGTTTCGTTTCTCCTTGGCGTGTGTGCTGGCCGCCTCCGCACCGGCGGCGAACGTCACCGTCTCCACGACCACCGACGAGGTCAATGGCAATACCACCAGCATCGCCAATCTCATCGCCACGCCGGGCGGTGCGGGCATCAGTTTGCGCGAGGCGATCATCGCCGCGAACAACACGGCGGGGGCGGACGTCATCACGTTGCCGGCCGGCACCTACACGCTCACCATCGCGAATGCGGGCGGGTTGAATGAAGATGCGTGCACGCAGGGCGATCTCGACGTGACTGACAGCCTGACCATCAACGGCGCGGGCGCGGCCAGCACCATCGTGCAGGCGGGCACGACGGCGGCCAACGGCATTGACAAGGTTTTTGCCATCAATCCGCTGTGCGATCACGCCGTGGCTTTCACCATGTCGGGCGTCACGGTTCGGTTCGGCCGGAACACGCAGCCGAATGGCGCGGCGGATTTCAGCTTCACGGGCGGCGGGATGGATTTCTGCGGCAACGGCGCGAGCACGTTCACGCTCAAGGATTGCGTGGTCACGAACAACAGCAACGTGAACGGCTACGGCGGCGGCATGAACATTGACGAGGTGGCGCCAGCCACCAGCGTCGTGACAATCACGAACACAATGTTTGCGAACAATACGGCGGGCTATTGGGGCGGCGGTCTGAACATCTTTGGTGACGATGTTCAGGTCACCATTTCCGCGGGCACGTTCACCGGGAATCAGACGATTGGCGCGGGTGGCGCGGGTTCGCAGGGCGGCGGCATCAACATCCGCATCACGGGCACGACCGCCGGCACCACGCCGTTCGTGACCATCAACAACAACTCCGTGATTTCCAACAACACCGCCCACGGTTACGGCGGGGGCGTGTGTGTCGCCGGCGCGGGCAACCAGAACGTGACCATCCAGAACAGCAGCATCACCGGCAACACGGTGTTGAACAACGGCGCGATTGCCTCCCAGGGCGGCGGCCTCTATCACGACAACAATGCGGCCAGGACGACAACATTGAACAACGTGCTCATCGCCAACAATCACGCGGACAGTCTGGCTGGCGCGGCCGGCGGTGGAGTGTTCGTCGGGAGCGGCGTGTTCAACATGACTTACAGCCGCATCGTGAGCAACACCGCGCCCAGCGGCGTCGGCCTGGCGCAAGCCGGGGGCACCGCGACGGTCACCAACAACTGGTGGGGCACCAATGCGCCCGCCGCCCTGATGTCCGGCACGGTCGCGTTCACGCCCTGGCTGATGCTGCGGCTCGCCGCCAATCCCACCACGATTTTCATCCCCAACCCGGCGACGTTGACAGCGACATTTCTGACCAACTCGGCGGGGACATTTGTTCCGGCCGCGAATCTCGGAGTGCTGACCGGCGTGCCCGTCGCCTTCAACAACGCGGTGCTCGGAACGTTGTCCGGCGCACAAGCCACCCTTCAATCTTCCGGCACCGCCACGGCCACGTTCACGGCGAATGCGGCCGGGGCCGGGAGCGCCAATGCCGTGGTGGACGGCCAGCCCGTGACGGCCGGCATCACGATTCTACCCAGCGTCACGGCCATCAACCGCGCGCAAACGACGCCGACCAATTTGAATTCCGTGCAATGGACCGTCACCTTCAACAGCGCGGTCAGCGGCGTCACGGCGGGAAATTTCAGCGTGATCAACACCGGACTCGGCGGTTTGCCGGCGATCAGTTCCGTGACCGCGGTCGGCGGCGCGCCCGCAACTTCCTGGATCGTCACCGCGAGCACCGGCAGCGGCACGGGCACGCTCGGACTGAACATGGTCAACAGCTCGGGCGTGAGTGCCGCCATCGGAGGCCTGCCGTTCACCGGACAAGTCTATACGATTGATCTCGTCGCCCCGGACACGAGCATCACCGCGCAGCCGCTGTCGCCGACGAACAGCACGTCCGCCAGCTTCAGTTTCACCGGCAGCGACACGGGTGTCGGCGTCGCAAGTTTTCAGTGTCAGTTGGACGGCGCGGCTTACACGAATTGCACAAGCCCCGTAAACTTCACCGGATTGTCGAGCGCCTCTCACACCTTCAACGTGCGGGCGATAGACGGCGTTGGAAACACCGACGCGTCACCGGCAACCGTCACATGGATCGTGGACACAATTCCGCCCACGGTGACTTGTTCGACCAACGTCATCGTGACGGCAAATGGCTATTGTCCTTCGAACGTGAACTACACCGTTTCCATCAGCGACAATCTTGCCATCTCGCTCGCCACGACCAATCCGGCGTCCGGTTCCGCGTTTGCCGTCGGCACGAACACGGTGACGCTGACCGCGCGCGACACGGCGGGCAACACCAACTTCTGCACGTTCAAAGTGATCGTGTTGCCAGGCGCCGCGCCGCAGTTGAGCATCGTGCGCAGCGGCACCAACGTCGTCGTCTCGTGGACGAATTTGTTCCCGTGCTACACGCTGCAATTTGCACCGGTGCTGGCGAGCAACAGTTGGAGCACCTATCCCGGCCCGTTCACGACCAACAGCGGGAAAATTTTCGTGACCAACACCGCGCCGTTCACCAACCGGTTTTTCCGGCTGAAGTTTTAGAATGGAATCACGATTATGAAAATTCTTTCAAGCCTCTGTCTGGCCGCTGCCATGTTGTTTCCTTGGACTGCGGGGGCCGTGTTCTACACCGTCACCGGCACGGCGGACAACACCGACTCGGCGACACACGGCGGGAGCGGCACGGCGGGCAGCCCGTTTCAAATGTCCAGCCTGCGCGGCGCGACCATCGCGGCCAACGCCAATCCCGGCTCGACGATCATTCTCCCCGCCGGAACGTATCAACTCACGATTCCGGGCGATGCCAACGACAGAAATTTTGTCAGCTTCGATGCCACGAAGGGCGACTTGGACATCTCCGGTTCGGGCACGACGATACAAGGTGCCGGCCCGTCGCTCACGACGATTCAGCAGACCACCGGCGCGGACCGCATTCTCACGGACAATCCCAGCAGCGTCATTGGTTTCACTTTCACCATGACCGGAATCAAGCTGACCGGCGGACGGGATGCGACGACGTTCGAGGGCGGCGGGGCGATCTTCGTCGGCGGCCAGAACAACCTCACGACCATTTCCAATTGCGCCTTCGTCAACAACCAGATGACCGGCGGCGCGGGGAACGGCGGCGGCGCCATCTGCAACACGGGCGGCAATTTGAATGTGTTGAACTGCACCTTCGGCGGCACGGGCGCGACCGATCCGAATGTCAGCACCGTCAGCGGCGGCGCAATCGCGTATAATTCGTCCGACTTTGTGAACAGCGGCGGCTCCGGGGTGGCGACGATCAGCGGCTGCACGTTCACGACCAACAGCGCCACCTCGACCAGTTCGGGCGGCGGCGCGCTGGTGGTTTCGCAGAGCAATTTGAGCACGGCGACGGCGGTGGTCACGAACTGCGTTTTCAAGGGGAACAAAAACAGCAACGGCAACGGCGGCGCGATTTCCCTCGAGAGCGGCACGCTGACGGTCGTGGCCTGCACGTTCGACTCCAATCAGGCGCAAGGCAACGGCCACGGCGGGGTGAGCCGGAGCACGGGCGGAACCACGAACACCTTCACTTATTGCCGCTTCATCAACAACACCGCCGCCACGGCTGCGAATGGCAACGTCCTTTCGTTCGGCAGCAGCGGCGGCAGTTTCACCGCCAACAACAATTGGTGGGGACAGAACACCGGCCCCGCCATCAATGCGATTGACGCGAGCGCGGGTTCCGCCGCGATCACCGTCGCCAACTGGCTGCAATTGCGTCACGCCGCGAACCCGAACACGATTTTCGTTCCGAATTCCACGACGCTCACGGCGACGTTTCTCACGAATTCGGCGGGAACATTGGTTCCGGCCGCCAATCTGGGCGCGCTGACCGGCGTGCCCGTCACCTTCAACAACGCCGTGCGTGGCACGTTGTCCGGCGCGCAGGCGACGATGCAAGCGGCCGGCACGGCGACGGCGACCTTCACCGCCAATGCTGCGGGCGCAGGCAGCGCGGACACCGTCGTGGACAGCCAAACCGTCACCGCTTCCATCACGATTCCCACGGGCGTCAGTTCCATCAATCGCGTGAATCTTTCGCCGACGAATTTAACTTCAGTGTCGTGGACGGTCACGTTCACCAATGCGGTCAGCGGCGTGGCGGCGGGAAATTTCAGCCTTGTGAACGGCGGCCTCGGTGGTGCGCCGGCGATTTCCTCCGTCATAGTCGTGGGCGGTGCTCCCGCAACTTCATGGACCGTGACCGCGGGCACCGGCAGCGGAACCGGCACGCTGGGTTTGAACATGGCCAACGGCACCGGCGTTTCCGCGAGCATCGTGAATCTGCCGTTCACCGGACAGGTTTACACGATTGATCTCGTCGCGCCCGACACGAGCATCACCGCACAGCCCGCATCGCTCACGAACACGGCCTCGGCGAGTTTCAGTTTCACCGGCAGCGACACGGGTGTGGGCGTGGCGAGTTTTCAATACCAGTTGGACGGCGGAGCTTACACGACCGCCACCAGTCCCGTGAATTTGAGCGGCCTGTCCAGCGCGGCGCACACGTTCAACGTGCGGGCAATTGACGGCGCGGGAAACACCGACGCGTCGCCGGCCACTGTCACCTGGACGGTGGACACGGTTCCGCCCACGGTGAATTGTTCGACCAACGTCATCGTCACCGCCAACGGCTATTGTCCGACGAATGTGAGTTACACCGTTTCCGTCAGCGACAATCTTGCCCTCTCCCTTGCCACGACCAATCCGGCGTCCGGCTCGGCGTTTTCCGTCGGGACAAACACCGTGACGCTGACCGCGCGCGACACGGCGGGCAACACGAATTTCTGCACGTTCAAGGTGATCGTGCTGGCGGGGGCGGCGCCGCAGTTGAGCATCCTGCGCAGCGGCACGAACGTCGTCGTCTCGTGGACGAACTTGTTCCCGTGCTACACGCTGCAGTTTGCGCCCGTGCTGGCGAGCAACAGTTGGAGCAGCTATCCCGGGCCGTTCGCGACCAACAATGGAAAAATTTTTGTGACCAACACCGCCCCGTTCACCAACCGGTTTTTCCGGCTGAAGTTTTAGCTGGTGTCCGTCATCGGCGCGGGACATGGAGGCGGAAAAAATTCCCGCAAGAAAAGTTTTCTTCGACAACGCGGGCGGGCAAGCTGCCGCCATGCGAATCTTGTTGGCCGTCGCCATTCTGGTTTTCGGGGGCGCACTTGTTCAAGCCGTCCCGTTGCACCAGCTCAACCGCTCCGAACAGTTGGAGCGCATCACTGGCGATTTGAAAATGACCGCCGTCTATCGGACGGGGCTGTCGAACGTCACCGCATTCGCCGCGCAGCAGACCAGCCTTTTTCCCGCCGCAAAATCCGCCGCGCCGCGCCTGCCGCGCCGCGAGGAAAAAGAAATTTTGTGGCCGGCGTGGAAAAGCTGTCTGGATTATCTGCTGGCGCTCGATGCGCTGGATTCTTATCACCGCGACTGGTTCCAGCTTTCAGGTGAACGCCGGGAAAAATCTTTTGCGGTCGGCTACGCCGCTTTTCTGGCGAAGTATCGTTTCAGCCTCGAATGGGTTGCCCTGATGGAGAAGAATCCGCTGCTCGACACCATCCTCAATGAACCGGTGCCGGAACTCGGCCTGCCGGCGGGAACGTATGCGAAATTAAAATTCCGTTTTCTGAACGCCGCCGCCGCCACGGATTTTGGCGCGCGGGCCGTGCTGTTCCAAACGATGCACGACACCGTGCCGAAAAATTTGCAGACGACAATGGACAGCGATGCCGACGCCATTTTGAAGATGAGCCGGGGCCGGAGCGAACTGCTTACGGCGAAAAATGCACTCAAGATTTTGCAGACCGCCGGCAGCACGGCGTGGTTTCCGGTGCAGGCGGGCGTGTCGGAATGGATGGGCGACACAAAAGTTCTACGCCCCGATCACTCCCTGATTTCAGCGGCGCAAATTGAAACATTACAGGAAAAACTTCTGCCGGGCGACGTGCTGCTGGTGCGGCGGGAATGGTTTTTGTCCAACATCGGACTGCCGGGATTCTGGCCGCACGCGGCGCTTTACATCGGCACGCCGGAGGAACGGCAAAAGTTTTTCTCCGATGTCAGCGTGACGGAGTGGCTGAAAGCGCAGAGCGGCAGCCGCGGAGATTTTGAGCAGTGGCTCCAAACGCGTTCCGCCATGAACTACGCCGAAAGCCTCAAGCCGCAGCCGCACGGACACC
>JAYVCM010000050.1:0-4675 GCA_043749955.1 Limisphaerales bacterium
CGGCGATGTCCTTGCCCGCGCGGATCGCCGCGAGCGCCGGCTGCAAACCCGCCGTGCCGACGATGGCGATGAGCACGATGTCGGCTTCCGGGAGCGTGGCGAGTTTGAGCAAGCCTTCGTTGCCGCAGAAAACTTGCGTCGAAGTGCCGAGGGTGTTCTGGAGTGCCTTCGCCTTCGCCGGGTCGGAAATGGAAATCACCGCCGGCTTGTGCCGGCAAGTCTGCTTCAGCAGCAAATCGGAATTACCGCCCGCCGCCAGCCCGATCAAGTGGATTTGATCCGGCAAATCCTCCGCCACTTTGACGGTGCTGGTGCCGATGCTGCCGGTTGAACCAAGTAAGACGACGTTTTTCATTTATGATTTACGCGCATTGTGTCCTCTCATTAACACCCGGCTTCAGCCGGGTGGCGCAGACGCAAAAAACATCCAACCGCTTCAGCGGTTTTTCGCGCACCACGAAACCGTTAAAACGGTTCCGCCGGCCGCATTGATCCAACACCCGACTGAAGTCGGGTGTTAATGAGGGCCGATGCTTCATGGATGCGTGAGGACGTGCCGCAGATAGAGATACATGATGGGCGCGTTGAACAGCAGGCTGTCGAGCAAGTCGAGGATGCCGCCGATGCCGGGAAACAGGTTGCCGGAATCTTTCACGCCCGCCTCGCGCTTGAACAGCGATTCAATCAAGTCGCCGATGACCGCCGTGGAACTCAAAACGATTCCAAGAATGACGGCGTGCATCCAGTTCATCCCCAGCATGCGGTCGCCGAAAAAATGCACGAACACGAGGCTCGCGCCGGTGGAGACCAGGACCGCGCCCGCAAAACCTTCCCACGTTTTCGCCGGACTGATGCGCGGGATCATCTTGTGTTTGCCGATGAGCGAGCCGACGACATACGCGCCGGTGTCGCTGAACTTCGTCAGCAGGATGAAATAGAAGACGTAAAATTTTCCGTTGCCGCCGAGGCCGGGGAAAAAATTGATCTTCTGGATGAAGTTCAGCAGCCACGGCACATACATCAGGCCGAACAACGTCACGGAAATCGCCATGATCCCGGCAGAATTGCTTTGGGAGAGGAACTGGCGGACGCACAACCCCAGCACGAACAAGATGAGGAAGCCGGTTTCAAAATCATTCACCCGCGCGGGCGAACCATTGGCCGTGCCGATGACGCCGGTGACGTTTAGAAACGTTCCGACCATCAGCAGCATGCCGCCGACCAGACCCCAGTTTTTGAAGCAGGCGAGGCCGCGCTTTTCCACCAGCCCGTAAAATTCCACCAACCCCGCGATGGCCAGCGTGGCGATGATCAGGACGAACACGCCGTTGGAAACGAGGCGGTTGTTGGAGAACATCGCGGCGAGGATGATGCCCCAAAGGATGAGCGTGGAAGTTGAACGGCGCAGAAAAACCTGCACCTTGGAGGGCGGTGGCGATGCGCTGGCCGGTTCGGACATGGGCGCGGAAATTAACAGGCGGCACGCGAAAAAGCCAACGGAGATTTGCCTATGGCCAGCCGGGGGGCGCATCTCACTTTATTGCAAAACTGAAATCACCGTCCCTGAATCCCAAAGGGATTCCGGCTTGTAGCCCAGGGTTGCGAGGCACGAGCTACCCTGGGTCATCGGCGGAAGCAAATCACAACCCCAACGGGGTTGCGACGGCGGTGAACTCGGCGGGCCGCAACCCCGTTGGGGTTGGATTCAACCGGGCGGTTTTCCCAAGGTAGCTCGTGCCTCGCAACCTTGGGCTGAGGGACACAATCCCTTTGGGATTGGGGGACTTTGGCTTTGCAATAAAGTGAGATGCGCCCCCAGCCGGATTAACGCAAAGGCGCAAGGACGCAAAGAAACGCAAAGCTGGGGAAAAGCAAACTCACCAGTGATAGCCGGGCAAAATCCTAAAAAACTTTGCGCCTCATGCCCTTTGCGCCTTTGCGTTAAAACCTGAAGTTGATCCGTAGAAAAGAAAAGAGGCCGGACACTACTCCGGCCTCAATGAGAACAAGCGCTCTTAAACTTTTTGGTGCTTGCCGCAGCTTCACAGTTTGCACACGGTTCACTGCGGCTCGCACCCAACAACGGAATCAGAGTAACACATCCTCCGCGCTTGGCTTGTCACCAGATGTGGGGACAATGGCTGGTTACAAGGTTTGTCACCAGTGAAACCGGCTTTAAGAAATTCATTGACGCGAACCGCACGAAAAGGCCGACAGAATCATTGATGACCGAACGATTTCAAACGGGAACTTGGGAACAAGATTCTGACATCAATCATTCGGTCTTTCATTCGCGCGGGTTGGGATGCAATCAGCAAACCAAAATCAAAACCGCCGCATCGGACTCGCGAAAGCGCGTCGCCGCTTGAAAATCACTGTGGCCGGGGACGGCCACACTCCGCTACCGTTGCAAAAATTTCGCCACCGCTTCCGTCCGCGTGCGCACTTGCAGCTTTTCGTAAATCCGGCGGATGTAGGTGTGGACGGTTTCGTAGCTGATGCCAAGTTTCTCGGCGATTTCCTTGTAGATCAATCCCTGCGAGAGCAGATCCAGCACCTGCTGTTCGCGCTCGGACAGCTCGGACAGCTCGTTCGCCGTCTTGGTCGCGGCGGCGGCGGTTTTTTGGAAGGTGAGGACGACTTTGCGCGCGATGTGCGTGGTCATCGGCGAACCGCCGCGCTGCACGTCGCGGATGGCCTCGAGCAGTTCTTTCGCAGGCGTGCGCTTGAGCATGTAGCCGCTCGCGCCGGCGGCCAGCGCGCTGAAAATATTTTCCGTGTCCTCATAAACGGTGAGCATCATCACCTGAATCTGCGGCAGCAATTTTTTTAACTGCCGGACACATTCCACGCCGTTCATGCCGGGCAGGTTGATGTCCATGAGCACCACGTCGGGCTTGATCTTGGGCAGGCCGGCGAGCGCGTCCTCGGCGCTGCCGTAATCGCCCGTGCACCGGAAGCCGTCCGCGCGCCCGATCACCTTGACGAGCGTGGCGCGCAATTTGTCGTTGTCCTCGACGATGGAAACTGAAATGGCCATTTGATATGCTGGAGGCAGATTACGGCTTCAGCCGGGCGATGGGAACTTTTAGTTGCACGACCGTTCCACCCTCCGCGCCGGGGGCGATGTCAAATTCACCGCGCACATCGTCCAGCCGCTTCCGCATGTTTTTCAATCCGTTCCGTAATTGTTTCCCCGACAGGTCGCCCAGGCCGCGTCCGTTGTCGGTGATGCGCAAGATAAATTGTTCCGGCTCCAGCTGCAATTTCACGCGCGCCTCGGTCGCGTGCGCGTGCTTGACGACGTTGTTGACGGCCTCCTTGAACGCGAGGAAAACATTGTGGCGCACTTCCGGCGGGATCGGCATGGGCGGCAACGCGGGCGGCAGTTCGGCGCGGTAGCTCACGCCCGCCAGCGCAAAATAATCCTGCGCGTATTTGCAGGCGTAGTTCGCCAGCCCTTCGAGCGTGTCGTTGGCGGGATTGACGGCCCAGACGATTTCATCCAGCGCGTGCGTCGTCTCACGCGCGGTCTCGCAAATCTGCCGCGCGTGCAGTTCGACTTCGCGGGGCAAATCCTTGTCCGCCTCGGCCATCTCGCCGAGCAGCGTGACCTGCGTGAGGTTCGCGCCGAGCTGGTCGTGCAGGTCGCGTGCGATGCGGGCGCGCTCGTGTTCGATCAATTCCTTCTCGTGCAACGCGCGCAACTGGCGTTTCAATTTCGCGGTCGAAATCAAATAAATGATTCCCGCCAGCGCCGCGATGAAAACCAGCACGCCCGCAACCATGAACCATGGCCGGCGCCAGAACGGCGGCTCGACGGTGATGGCGAGCGTCGCGCCGGTCTCGTTCCAAACGCCGTCCTCGTTGCAGGCGGTGACGCGGAAAACGTATTGCCCGTGCGGCAATTTCGGAAAATGGGCCACGCGCGTGTCGCCCAGATCCGTCGGTTTATTGTCGTAGCCTTCGAGCTTGTAGCGGAACTGCACCGCCAGCCTGGCCCGCCTGGGGGCGGAAAAATTCAGCGCGGTGAAATGGATTTCCAACTGCTCGTTCTCCGGCGTGAGCGTCACAGCTTCCGGCCAGACGGAACTCAAGGGATTGTCTTTTTGCTGCACGCCGTCCACCAGCACCGATTCGATGACGACCGGCGGCGGATTCGTGTTCGACTTCAAGTCCGCCGGGTTGACGGCGACAAAGCCTTCCGTGGTGGGGAACCAAAATTTTCCCTCACGGGTGCGGATGGCGGCGGGCTGGGCGCCGGCGGAACATTCGCGCGTGAGAAAGGTGCGGCTGGAAATTATTTTCGGCGCCCCGGCCGCGTGGTTGGTGAAGCTGACGCGCATCAAACCTTCATACGAGCCGATCCATAAATTGTCCGCCGCGTCCTGAATGAGATAGCCGATGTCGTCAATGGTCAGGCCGTTGGTCGAGGAATAGAGCGTCCAGCCGCCCTGGAAAAACCGGGCCAGTCCATGTTCAGAAGTGCCAACCCATAACGCGTTCTCACGATCAACGAGCAGGCAGGAAATGTTTTTGACCGGCGACGCGACGGCGGAAATTTTTCCATCGCGCAACGTGAACAGGCCGCCGCCGTCCGTGCCGATCCAGAGATTTCCGGGCGCATCCTCGGTCAGCGCCCGCACGGCATTTGGGGGAAGGCCGTCGCTGGCGG
>JAYVCM010000051.1:0-5904 GCA_043749955.1 Limisphaerales bacterium
TTGCTTTATGGATTTTTGGAACCAATTGTCGCAGGTGTCTTGCTGGTCGGGTGCGTCACCCGGTGCGCACCGGGTGACGCGGCTGGCCATATTAAAAAGGTCTTTCAAAAATCCCGCCAATCTCTGGTTGCACTCAGTAGATTCATTGGTGCATCCGACATTCATTTTGATTCTGGCCGCGCTCGCACTGGCCGTGACCACCACCCGGGCCGACGAAGGCTGGAGCGATTTGTTCAACGGCCACGACCTGTCTGGCTGGGTGTCCCGAGGCGGTCAGGCGAAGTATGGCGTGGAGGAAGGCGCGATTGTCGGGACCACGGTGCTCAACGTCGGCAACAGCTTTCTTTGCACGGAGAAAACCTACGGCGATTTCATTTTTGAATGTGATTTCAAAGTGGATCCCCGGTTGAATTCGGGAGTGCAGATTCGCAGCGAGTGTTTCGACGTGCCGAAGGAAATGAGCTGGCAGGGAAAGCAGTTCAAGATTCCTGCTGGCCGCGTGCATGGTTATCAGGTGGAAATAGACCCCAATGTGCCAGGCAAACGACTCTGGAGCGCCGGCATCTATGACGAAGCCCGGCGCGGCTGGCTGTTCCCCAGCGATGGCGTCACCGGCCCGCAAGGCATGGCCTTCAGTGAACAGGGGCTGCGCCTCTTCAAGCCGCAAGACTGGAATCACCTTCGGGTGGAGGCCGTGGGCGATTCCATCAAGACCTGGCTCAATGGCACGTCCTGCGCGGACATTCAGGACGGCCTGACGCCGCGGGGATTTATCGGGTTGCAGGTTCACATGATCCGCGATGACAAAAGCCGGGAGGGTGCGCAAGTGCGCTTTCGCGACCTGCGGATCAAGGAAATCGCCTCCGCCAACGCCGCGCCGCCCAACACCCTCAGTGAAGCGGAAAAGGCCGCCGGCTGGCGGCTGCTCTGGGATGGCCGGACCACGGACGGCTGGCGCGGCGCGCGGGCCGAAACCTTTCCGGCCACAGGCTGGACAATAGCGGAGGGCGTGCTGACCAAGCATGGCGGCGGTAGTGACGGGGTCGTGGACGGCGGAGACATCGTTACCCGAGAGCGATTTTCCAACTTTGAACTCGTGGCCGACTTCAAGATCACGCCGGGTGCCAACAGTGGGATCAAGTATTTCGTCCAGTCGAACCTCGACCATAACAACCAGACCGATGCGCATCCGACCGTCGGCTACGAGTTCCAGATTCTTGACGACGAGCGGCACCCCGATGCCAAGCTGGGACGCGATGGCAACCGTAAACTTGGCTCGCTCTACGACCTGCTGCCGGCGTCCGCTGACAAGAAAGTCAATGCCATCGGGGAATGGAACACGGCGCGCATCGTCGTGCGGGGAAATCACGTCGAGCACTGGCTTAACGGGCAGCTAATCCTGGCTTACGACCGTGACTCGGCGGCCTTTCGCGCCAGTTTGGACCAGAGCAAATTCAAAAGCATCGCCGGCTTTGGCACCTGGCCGGACGGACACGTCCTGCTGCAAGACCACGGCAACCAGGTGGATTACCGCAACCTCAAGCTCCGTGTGCTGGCAGCGAACTGACATGAACCCATTTACCCGGCGCGGATTTCTAAAATCCTCCCTCACCGGCGGCATCGGCATGGCCGTCCTGCCCAACCTTATCCCCGGCTCGCTCTTTGGCGCGCCGCCGCCGAGCAAACGCATCCACGTCGCGCACATCGGTTGCGGTCGGATGGGTCGCGGAGACATGGGCGGCGTCATCGAACATCCGCTGGCCCGCGTCGTCGCGGTTTGCGATCTGGACTCGAAACGCGCGTCCGCCGCCCAGGAGCTGGCCGTCAAGTATTACCAAAAGCAGGGCGAGTCCAAAGTCACCGTCCAGGCTTACCACGATTACCGCGAGGTGCTGGCCCGCCGCGACATTGACGCCGTGGTGGTGAGCACGCCGGATCATTGGCACGCGCAGGTCGCCATCGAAGCGGCGCTGGCCGGCAAGCATATCTACGTGCAAAAACCGGTGACCTACAACATCGCCGAGTCCATCGCCTTGCGGACCGCCGTGCAGGCGAAGCAGGTGATTCTGCAAACCGGTTCGCAACAACGCTCCGAAAATCCTTACGCCGCGTTTCGTCCCGCCAGCGAGGCGGTGCGGAATGGCCGACTCGGCCAGCTCAAGACCATCAAGATCGGCGTCGGCCTCGACAGTCCCAGCGGCAAAGCACCCGCGCCGATGACCGTCCCCGGGAATCTGGATTACGAACGCTGGCTCGGCTGCGCGCCCGAGCAGCCCTACATGGAGATGCGCGGGCATCCGCAGAGGGACACAGGCCGGCCCGGCTGGATCACCACCGAGGATTTTGGACTGGGCATGATCACGAATTGGGGCGCGCACCACATGGACATTGCGCAATGGGCCATGGGCCAGGAACTCGGCGGCCCCAAAACCATCGAAGCCCAGGCGGACTTCATGGCGAACGATGTGTGGACGGTTCATCATCATTACCACGTTGAGATGCTTTACCCCGGCGGCGTGCAGGTCATCCTCGACGACAAGTTTGAGAACGGCCTGCACTTCGAAGGCAGCGAGGGCTGGATTTTTTGCCGGCGGAGTGCGGAAAAAGTCACGGCCAGCGATCCGAACGTGGCTTCCGAAAAAAACGACCCGCTCCGCGCGAGTGATCCCAAACTGCTGTCGCCGCTGGACGCCCGCGCCACCCGCTGGATGCCGAGCCGCAACCATTACCTGAACTGGCTCGAAAGCATCGTGGCGAACCGCCAGCCCATCGCCCCGATCGAGCAATCCGCCCGCAGCCTCCAGGCCTGCGCCACCGCGTGGATCGCCATGAAACTCAAACGCAAACTGACCTGGGATGCCGCCACGGAATCCTTCGTTGGCGATGACGAGGCGAATGCGCTCCGCAGCCGCCCGCCGCGCAAAGCGGAATACGATTTCCGCGTCGCGATGAAAAAAGCGGGGCTGGCCTGATGCGACTGTGTTAAAACCCGTCCGCGTCACCGCTCATGTCCAAACCAATTCTGATCGCCGGCCTGTCGCTCGCGCTGGCTTCACTTTTCGTGGCCGGGGTTCGGGCGGAGGAAAAATCCCCGGCGGACTATGTCCATCCGCTGATTGATACGCACAAGTCGCGCTGGTTTTATTTCTCCTCCGCGTGCCGGCCGTTCGGCATGGTCAACCTTAGTCCCGACACCAGCGTCGGCAACGACTGGATGCACGGCTATATCTATGGCGACACGAACATCCAGTGCTTCAGCCATGTTCATTGCTGGCAGTTGTATGGCGTGCCGGTCATGCCGATCACCGGCGAGTTTCACGCGCACGAAGGTCTGGCCGCCGCCGCTTCGGGTTTCTCGCACGCTGACGAAGTGGTGCAGCCCGGTTATCACAAAGTTTTCCTGCAACGCTACGGCGTCACCGCCGAACTCACCTCCACGACGCGCGTAGGATTTCATCGCTATACTTTTCCCGCGAGCGAACCGGCGTATGTCGCGTTCGATTCCGGGGCGACGCTGATGGCGGGCGTGGATGCCAGCTCCGTGCGGCAGATCAGTCCCACGGAAATTGCCGGCCACTCGGTCATGTCCCCGACGATTCGCCGGCCAAAACCGTTCACGATTTATTTTGTCGCGCAGTTCAACCGGCCCGTCACCTTTGGCGCTTGGGAAAATAAAAAATTGTTGCGCCCGCCGCCGGCGGAAGTTTCGGGAACGAATGTCGGCGCTTATGTGACGTTTCCCACCAAGGCGGGCGAGCAGATGTTGATGAAGGTTGCCATCTCCTACGTCAGCACCGAGAACGCGCGGAGCAACTTGCTGGCGGAACTGCCGCACTGGGATTTTGATCGCGTCGTGCGCGAGTCAAAAGCGGAGTGGAACAAATCGCTAGGACGCATTGCAGTGGCAGGCGGGACGGAAAGCCAGCGCATAAAATTTTACACCGACCTGTGGCACGCGCTGCTGGGCCGGCGGATCGTGAGCGACGCGGACGGAAGCTACTGCGACATGACCGGCCCGCGTCCGGTCACGCGCCGGGTGCGCCTGGATGCCGCCGGCAAACCGGTCTTCCCCCACTACAACTTTGACGCGTTGTGGGGCAGTCAATGGTCGCTGAACCTGCTCTGGTCGTTCGCCTATCCCGAAGTGATGGACGGTTTCTGCAACACGATGGTGGACATGTATCGCAATGGCGGACTGATCCCGCGCGGGCCGGCGGGCGGAAACTATTCCTTCGTGATGATCGGCGATCCCGCCGCGCCGTTTTTTGCGGCTGCTTACAACAAAGGCATCCGGGGCTACGACGCGTCGCTCGCCTACGAAGGCTTGCGCAAGAATGCGTTGCCCGGCGGCATTCGCGATCACGCCGGTTACGAACACTCCAGCCAGGCGCAGGGCGGCGGGATGAAATACTATGTCGCGCGCGGCTATGTTCCAGAGGACATCGAAGGCACGGGCATGCACAAGGACGGCGCGGCGATGACGCTCGAATACGCCTACGAAGATTGGTGCCTGGCCGAGTTCGCGCAGGCCTTGAACAAGACCGATGATTCTCGCTGGCTCCGACAGCGATCCGCGAACTACACGAATCTTTGGGACGCGACGACTTCGCTCATGCGCCCCCGAAACAAGGACGGCTCGTGGCTGGCGGATTTTGCGCCGGTCGGCGAGAAGTCGGCCAAAGGTTTCTGCGAAGCCAACGCCGCGATCTACACGCACTTCGTTCCGCAGGACATCGCCGGGCTGATCCGGCTGTTCGGCGGCCCCGAAAAATACTCGGCGGCTCTCAACCATCAGTTTGAACTGGCCGCGCAGGTGAACTTCGTCGCCGGGCACGACCAGCATCAGTATCAGTGGGTGGATTACGACAACCAGCCCTCGACCGCGATGGCGCACCTGTTCAACTTCGCCGGCACGCCGTGGTTGAGTCAGAAGTGGGTTCGCGCGGTGAAAGCGCAGGCATTTGGCGACATCACGCCGTTGGGCGGATACAACGGCGACGAGGATCAGGGCCAGATGGGCGCGCTCGGCGTGTTGATGGCCATTGGACTTTTTGACGTCGAAGGCGGGGCGGCGCGCAAGCCGACTTACCAGATCACCTCGCCGCTGTTTGACCGGGTGACGATCACACTGAACAAAAATTATTTTCCCGGCGACAAATTCACCATCACCACGCGGAACAACTCCGCGACGAATGCTTACATCCAATCGGTGAAGCTGAATGGCCGGGCATTGAATCAGTTTTGGTTTTCGCACGCTGATCTGGTGCGCGGTGGTTCGCTGGAGATTGAACTCGGCGCGCAACCGAGCCGCTGGGCCGCAGCTTCGGCATTGCCTGGAAGGTCTCAATGACTTGGGAGAACTTTGAGTGTTGAATCCAAACCAACGATTTTAAGATCGGTTTACTGCGACGTGATTGCCGCACCGATCTTGGTGCCGGTCGGAGGCGTGGGCTGGAAATACGTGGCGAGGAATTTCGTGAAGTCTGCATCGAACATCGCGAGGGCTGTCTTGATGGGTTCGGCGACTCCCATGTTTTGCTGATCCTTGACCAGCAGCGCCCGCAGCTCCGTCACGTTCTGAGGATTTAAAGTGAGGCCGGGTTTGGTGGCTCCCCTGATGAGGTCGGCCAGGTTCGTTTCGCGCAGGTGATAGGCGAACGAAAGCGCGGTGCTGTGGAAGGATCTCAACTCTTGGATGCTTTTCCGAAAACCATCCTGATAAGCCATCGGAACTTTATCCTCCACAGACTGGGCGACTTTTATGGCCTCCTCCATTTTTGTGGCCGCTTGTTCAAGACACAGTTGCGTGTTTTCGCGGGTCCAAAAATTCGGCGGCTCGGTCTGGTCGGTTCTTAGGAATGCGGTGCGGCGGCTGGATTGCCATCCGGGCGTTTGCCAACTGGC
>JAYVCM010000052.1:0-7475 GCA_043749955.1 Limisphaerales bacterium
TGTTCGAGCAGGTGAAAAATCAGCTCCAGCTCGGCGTTCACCAGCGGTTCGCCGGTCACGCGGCGGTCAAACACGGCGACGCCCACGATGGCATCGCGGTCGGGGATCGGCACGGCGACCTGCGCGCCGAGCAGTTCAAATTCCTTCTGCACCTCGGAGTCGGCGCGGGCCTCGTCGCTGTCGCGGCGGAGAATCCGGCCGAGCCGCGAGACCATCGCGCCGATGCCGGAATCAAGCGAGAGTTCAAAATGTTCAAGCAGGCCGCTGGACAGCCCGATGGCCGAGACCGCGCGCAGCCGCCGGCTGTCATCGCGCGTGAGGGATTCCGTGGCGGGCGAACCGGGCCGGTTCAAAAAAATCGCCGCGCGGTTGAGGCTCAAGATTTCGCGGAGGAAGCCGAGGAATTGTTTCAGCATCGCCTCGCCATCGAGCGAGTGCGTGAGGATGGACGAGAAATCGCGCAGCACGTCGAGGGTCTGGGTGGTGTTGGCGAACCGGCCGGCGGCGGCGGGGTCGGCGGCGACGCGCGCGAAGACGGCGGTGTTGCCCGCCGGCACGCCGGGCGTGAACCGCGCCGGGGCCGGCGGGCTGGCGAGCCGTTCGAGGATGGAGTTCAGCAGCCGTTCGCGGACGGGCTTGGTGAGTATGTGCGTGACGCCGCGCAGAAACGCCTCTTCCTCCCAGTCCGACTGCACATTGGCGCTGTAGGCGATGATGGGGGTTTTGGTGTCGCGGCGGCGGAGGCGCTCGATGGCCCAGATGCTTTCCACGCCGAGCAGGTCCGCGTCGAGGATGCAGGTGCCGACGAGGCCGTGGACCAGCAGCGGCTCGCCTTCCTCGACATTCAAGCGGTGGATGATGCGAAAGTGTTCGGGGTTGACGGCGGCGCGGATGGCTTCGGCGAAATCAGGATGGGGTGACAAAACCAGTAAGGTCTTCATTTAGCTGCGGAATTCTTATGGTTTTGTGACATGGAAATAAATCAGTGCGCACATATTCCACCAGCCCGGCTTGGCCGTCAAATTAAACTTTTTTTTCGGGCGGAAATTTTGCGGGGTGAAATCTCACCCGCTGGCGAGCAGCTTCTCCCACAGGTTGTCGCTCAACAACGCGCGCTTCATGAAGTCCGCGTCTTCGGCGGGGGCGTTGACGACGGCGCGTTCGGGCTTGAGCGGCAGGCGCACGATGAAAGTATTTCCACCCGGCAAACTTTCCGCCTCGATCTTGCCGCCGTGATGGTGCGCGATGAAAAAACACGCCATCAAATTGATGCCGTATTCCGAAGGCACGCCGCTGGTGACGGTGAACGGATCCAGCACCACCTGCAACGCCGCCGGGGGCAGGGCGGGGCCGTTGTCGGTGAGGCGAATGACCATGTCCGGCCCCACGACTTTGGCGGCGAGCGTGATGCGGCTGCCGGCGGGCAGCATCGCCAGTTCATCCTTGAGCAGCAGATCGAAGAGCCGGTTGAACTTCGGCTGGTCCACGCGCATCGGCGGCAGGGCACCGGAGATCTGGTTGTCCACCGTGAGCCGGCGCGCGGTGAACGGTTCGCGCACGGCGTCGAGCCGTTGCGTGACGGCGGCCAGCAGGTTGATCTCGTCGGGGAACGGCTCGCTGTTCGGGTTGTTCTCCGAGGCGGAGCGCAGGTCGCCCAGCAGGTTGTTGATTTTTTCAATCTGGCCCTGGACGTTTTGATGATAATCGCGCCAGAAATCCGGGTCGCGCAGGCTGCTGGCGCTGGCCTTCTCCTCGGACATCTTGATCGGCGCGAGTTCCAGAAAAGTTTTGACGGCCACCATCGAGTTTTTGATCTGATGGCTCAAGCCGGCGGCGAGCAGGCCAAGGCTGACGATGCGGTCGGCGATCATCATGTTGCGCAGCACGGACATTTTTTCGTGGAGCAACTGGTCGCGCTCGGCGGCCACCATGAAAAATTCCAGGCCCTGCTTCAGCGTGAGTTCGAGCTGCGCCGGGTCCCACGGCTTGTTGATGTATTTGTAGATGGCGCCGCTGTTGACGGCGGCGATGGCCGCGTCTATGTCGGTGAACGCCGTCACGAGCATCCGCAGCACGCGCGGGCGCAGGTGGCGCGCGCGCTCCAGCAGCCACACGCCTTTTTCGCCGGGCATCCGCTGGTCGGTCATCAGGATGCCGATCTCGTCGGGATGCGCCTCCAGGATTTTCAGGCCGGCCTGGGCGCTGGTCGCCGTGAACAGGCGGAACTCCTCGCCGAAGGCGCGCGTGAAATTTATCAGCGACTTTTCCTCGTCATCCACATACAGGACGCCAAATTTTTTATAATCGTATCGGTTCTCCATTTTTAATCTCCATTTCGGCGGCGGCATCCGCATCGGCGGGGAAGTCGAGCGTGAATTCGCAGAACTGCCCGGGTTCGCTCTTCACGGAAATTTTTCCGCCGTAATTCTGCACCAGCCGGTAACAAATGCTCAAGCCCAGGCCCATGCCCTTGCCCACTTCCTTGGTCGTGAAAAACGGGTCGAAAATCTTGTCCATGATTTTTGCATCAATGCCCGGCCCGTTGTCGCGGATGATGATAAGGCTGCGGTCGCCGGCCATCCGCCCCCGGAGCCAGATCGCCGGCCTTTCGCCGCCCACAAATTGTTTTTCGCGCAGCGCATCAATCGCATTCTGCATCAGGTTCACGAAAACGTGGATCAATTTGTTGCGGTTGGCCCAGAGGTTTTGCGCCGGCGGAATTTCCTGGTGGATTTCCACGGTGTCCTTCCACTCGCCGCCGAGGAAACGCACGGCGGCGTCGGCGGCGTCGCCGGCCTCGACCGGTTCGCCCGTGCCGCCGCCCGGATGCGTGAAGGTGCGGAGGTCGGACACGATGTTGCGGACGCGCTTGAGGCCTTCCTCGATGTCGTTGAGGATGGCGTCGTATTCGAAGCGTTCTTCCGGCGGGAGTTTTTTGCCCTTGTGGCGCAGCGCGAACAGGCCGGTCATGGAAAAATTCAGCGGGTTGTTGATCTCGTGGATGATGCCCGCGCTCATGCGGCCCAATGACGAAAGTTTTTCCGACTGCACGAGCTGCATCTCCGTGTCCTTGATCTGCTCGATGGCCTCGTTGAGCGCCTGGTTCTGCTTGGTCAGCCGCCGCTGGAAATGATGCGACTCGATGAGGTTCTTGATGCGCGCCTGAAGTTCCGTGGAGGAAAACGGTTTCGCCAGAAAATCATTCGCGCCCATCTGGAGCGCGTCGAACTTGGCCTCCTCGTCCGCGCGGGCGGTGAGCAGAATGATCGGGATGCCGGAGGTGGGCGCGTATTCGCGCAGCTCGCGGCACACTTGCAGGCCGTCTTTGTGCGGCATCATCAGGTCGAGCAAAATCACGTCCGGCAAAGTCTGCTGCGCCTTCTCCGCCGCTTCGTGGCCGTCCGCCGCCTCGATGATCTCGTAGTCGTCCACGAGCTGCGAGACGAGGAAGCGCCGCATGTCCGGCTCGTCGTCGGCCACGAGCACCAGCGGCCGCTGCGTCTTCCGCGTAAACCGCGTGGTGCCGCCGGCCGCCAGGCGCGGCGTCGCCGCCACCGGGAACAGTTCCGCGCGGCGATACAAGTTGGCCAGCCACTCGTCCGAGTGTTTGGGTTCGTCGGCGGGCAGATTTTCCAAGGCCGCCGGCTGCGGCGCCGGGGCCGCTTTGAACGGCAGCTTCACCGTGAACGTCGCGCCGCAGTTCAACTGGCTGTGCACGCCCACCGTGCCGCCCATCACCTCGGCCAGTTCCTTCACCAGCGCCAGCCCGATGCCCACGCCCTGAAATTTTCTTTTCGACGAGCCGTCCTCCTGCCAGAAACGGTCGAAGATGAACGGCAGGCTTTTTTCCGCGATGCCCACGCCCGTGTCGCCGACGGTGAGCACAAAATCCTCCGCGATTTTTTCCGTGTGGAACCAGACGCGCCCGCCGGCGGGCGTGAATTTCAGCGCGTTGAACAACAGGTTCAGCGCGATTTTTTCCAGCTTGTCGCGGTCGGCCAGCAGGAGGGCGGCGGACGGGTCCACGCGGGTTTCGAGCGTGATGTTTTTTTCGGCGGCCATCTGGCGGACGGAGCTGGCGAGGCCGTTGACGAAGTCGGCGACGTGCAGCGGCTCGGCCTTGATCTCCAGGCGGCCGGCTTCGAGGCGGATGAGTTCGAGCAGGTCGTTGATGAGCTTGAGCAGCCGCATGCCGTTGGCGTGCATCGTCTGGAACATCTCGTGGGCGGCGAGGTCCAGCGTGCGGTTGGATTTCTGCATCAGGACTTCCAGCGGGCCGAGCAGCAGGGTGAGCGGCGTGCGGAGCTCGTGGCTGACGTTGGCGAAGAACCGGCTCTTGAGCTTGTCGAGTTCCACCAGCTTGCGGTTGGTTTCCTCGAGCGACTTGCGGTTTTTGTCGAGTTCGTAGCGCAGGGAGAATTCGCTGAACCGCTGGCGGGCCTTGGCCACGCTGCCGGCCACGACCAGCACCGCCGTGCAGACGAGGAACGTGGTGTTGTTGATCAGCAGGCCCATCGGCTGGGTGTTGCTGGGGTTCAGCGCGATCACCACATACATCACCAGCACAAACGAACAGGTCAGCAGGTTTTGCACATACGCCCACGGCGACAGCAGGCCCATGCCCAGCATGATGATGTTCAACCCGGCATAGTAAGGAGCGTAACGGGCATGTTCGCCATGCGCCAGGTGCAGCATCCACAGGATCATCAGCAGCGTGCTTAAAAACCACATCACCCCGAACTGCGGATAGGCGCGGCCCAGGCGCGTCCGGAACCAAAACCAGCCCAGCGCCGTCACCGCCGCCGCCGCCAGCCGCAGCTTGAAAAACGACCAGACCTGGTCGGGATAAACAAAGTAGTCCATCACCGTGCAGGCCAGGTTCAGCGGGATGGCGATGCACGTCCCCAGCGTCGCGGCGGCGATGTAATCCCGCCGGTTCTGCTCTTCGTAGGCTTTTTGGAATTCAGGGGTGTTCATTCAGGCTTCCGCGCTTCCAAAAAAATGTTCGCCCCGGCATGTTCCGCCCGCACCGCGCAGTCCTCGGGCGCGGCCTGCGCCGGGGCCAGTTTCGCGAGCTGCTGGCCGTCGCGGTAGATCAGAAACCAGTCCATCAGATGTTCCATGAGGTTTTGGCCCGGCGTCCACGGCGCGAAATTGCCGACCACCAGCAGGCCGCCCGGCTTGAGCAGGTCGTAGAGATGCGTGTTCAGCGCCTGGCAGACGCTGTCGCTCAAATAATCGTAGAGGCCGGAGCAATAGACGAGGTCGTATTCCGGCTGGCCGGATTTTTTCACGCCCGCGCGCAGCAGGTTCTGGACGGAATTTTTGATGAGTTTCACCGGCGTCCGCCGGTGCTGCCGCCGCTTGATCTCGTCCACCTTGGCGCCCGTGCACCGCAGCGTCTCCTCGTTGAAATCCAGCAGGTGAAATTCCGCGTGGTCGGCCAGCGGATGTTCCGCGATGAAATTCACCGCCTCCCACGCGGGGCCGCAGGCGATGGCAAAAACTTTCGCCGTCTGGCCGCGGCGCGCGACCCGCCCGACCTCCTGGATGATTTTTTTGTTGAGAAAGTCCACGCGGTTGCGCACCGCGCGGCAGGGCGGCTGGTCGAGCAGGTAGGCGTTGATGAGCTTGGCGAACAGCGAGCCGCCTTCCATGCCGTTGCGGACGATCATGCTCATCATCTCGTAGTCGCCCGCGTAGCCCAGCGGCTTCACGAACGTGCGGTGCATGAACGGCGCGCCCAGCCAGAACGGATGCAGTTGCCGCCGCGTGAACGCGTAGTGCGCCGGCAGTGAATCTTCGCCCAGCCGGTCCGACACCACCTCGAATTTTTCAAACAGGTTGTGCAGCACCGCGATCACCGGGTCGCGCAGGTTTTGCAAAACTTCCGCCTCCAGCCGGCTGCGGTCCGCCGCCGGGGCCGAGCGGATTTCCAGTTCCACCGTCTCCAGCCAGAGCTGCAGCCCGGCCAGAAAGGTCTGCATGTCGGCCACCACGACTTTGTAGTCCTGGTTGACCAGGTGAATTCTTTGCCAGCCGTGGACAAACTCCCCGAATTTTTTGGACAAGGTTTCGCGGCTGATTTTTCCGCCGGCAAAAACGGACTCCGCCCACGCGGCCTCGTCGAGCGACGCCTCGCAAACCACCTTAATGCCCTTGTTCAACACCTTGCGGACGACGGCGCGGCCCGAATAGGAAACCTGCGCATGCAGGACGATCTTGAACGGGTTGAGCGTCTCGGAAACCAGCGGCGTGACGATCGGGTTCAGGAGTTCAAACACCACTTCATGGCGCGTCATCCGTGAGGGCAGGCCGCGCAGCGTCATTCCCCCCGTGACGGGAAAAACCACCTCGGCCTCGGCGGTTTCCGGCGCGGACGACACGGGCGGCGCCGGTTCAGCCTCTTTCTTGGGAGGATGAACCACGGTGCCGCCGCCGTTGCCGTTGCCATTTCCGTTGGCGTGATGGTTCATGGTGCCGCCACAGTTAGCATTTCTCGCGCTAGAAGAAAACGATTATCGAAAAATGTCCGCAGATTTCTTGGCCGCCGGAGCGCGCCCGTCCCCGGGCGCGCTCCGGCGGCGCCAAATCCAACAAACGCCAAATCCAGCGTTGACTTCGCACGCGAAGGCGAGTCTGCTTCCGCACTTGTTTATGGCCGACCCAACTGTAGCCGACATCCGTTCGACCTTTCCGAAAACCAGCCGGGTGCGTTCGACCCTCCTGGGCGGCGGACTGTTCCTGCTCGTGCTGGCTTTTTATCTCGGATTTTGCTGGGCCGGCCTGGCCACCGGCAACTGGGCCTTGAAATTTCTTTTCGGCGTCCTCCTCGGCCTCGCTTACTCCATCCTCTTTGTCATCGGCCACGATGCGTGCCATGACAGCCTTACGCCTTTCGGCTGGTTGAATTCCATTCTGGCGCGGATCGCCTTTCTCCCGTCGCTGCATCCCTACGCCACCTGGGAACTCGGCCACAACCGGCTGCACCACGGATGGACCAATTTGAAAGGCATGGACTACGTTTATCCGCCGTTTTCCAAGGCCGAGTTTGACGTCTTGTCGCCCGTCCGCCGCCTGCTCGAACGATTTTATCGCACCGTCTGGGGCTGCGGATTTTTTTACATGATCGAAGTCTGGTGGAAACATCTCATCCTGCCGCGCCCGGAAGAATGGCCCAAACTCTCCAGGCGGACGTATGCCTTGGATCTGATTTTAGTGACGCTCTTCCTCGTGTTTGAAATCAGCCTCGTGCTGTATCTGGACCGCGCCGCTCCGGCGTGGCATCGGGCGCTCGATCTGGTTTTGCTCATCATCATCCCGTTTCTTTTTTGGAACTGGATTTCCGCCTACGTCACCGTGCAGCACCACACGCACCCGTCAGTCGCGTGGTTCGCCACCAAGGAGGAATGGAGTTACTTCAACGGCCAGGTTCGCGGAACGGTCCATGTAAAGCTGCCCCGGTTTATTGAACT
>JAYVCM010000053.1:0-4133 GCA_043749955.1 Limisphaerales bacterium
GCCAACACCTACAGCGGCGGCACGACGGTCAAGGGCGGAACTTTGTTCGTCAACAACACGAGCGGCAGCGGCACGGGCAGCGGCGCGGTCAACGTGCAGTCGGGCGCCACCCTCGGCGGGGCGGGCATCATCAGCGGGGTTGTGAACCTTCAATCCGGCGGCCGGCTGGCGCCCGGCAATTCCATCGGCACGCTCACGATCAACAGCCCGCTTACGATGAACGCAGTTTCCACGAACGCCTTTGAGGTGGATGGCAGCACTCCGACCAACGACGTGGTCGTGTTGGGTTCCAGCGTGACCTACGGCGGCGTGTTGAGCATCGCGCCCAGCGGCACCTTTACCGCCGGCCAGCAATTCGTTTTGTTCAGGGGCGCCGGTGCGACCAATACGGGCAACTTCGCGAGCCTTGCGGGCAGCCCTGGTGTCAACCTTGCATTCACTTTTACCAATGGCGTGCTGTCCGTCGTTTCGACCGGCGGCGCTCCGCCCATTCTGAACCTGGCGCAGGCCGGCAGCACCTTGACTTTCTCGTGGTCGGATGTGGCATTCAAACTGCAATCCCAAACGAACACCCTGGCCACCGGCCTGAATACCAACTGGTCCGATTATCCCGGCGGCGGCTCAAGTCCGGTGAACGCGACCATCAATCCGGCGAACCCAACGGTGTTTTTCCGGCTCTCGCAATAATGCTGTCAGTTGACCGCGTGAGGCTCATTCCTCACGCGGTCGTTCGGCTGAAAACACGCCTGGTGGTTCCGCGCGAAAGCGGCGGTGAACCGTCCGCAGTCCAGACGCTCCGCGCAATCCCCAACGCCAGGCCGTCGCGAAGCGTCTGGACTGCGGTTGCTTTAGCACCGCTCTCATCACACCGCGACTCGATCCTAACCAGAAATGGTGATTGCTTGTGCCGCCCCAATTTTCAGATAGTTTCCGACAACAAAATCCCGTTTCATTCCCGTTCGCGATGAACAACAACATTGAAAAATCATTTTCCCTGGCGCTGGAACGCTATGCTGATCTTGGCGTGGACGTAAACCGCGCGCTGAAAACTCTTTCGCAAATTCCGATCTCACTGCACTGCTGGCAGGGCGACGACGTGGGCGGTTTTGAAAATTTCGGCGGCGCGCTCACCGGCGGCATCATGGCCACGGGCAATTATCCCGGCAAGGCCCGCACGCCGGAGGAGCTCCGCGCCGATTTGGATCAGACGCTCGCGCTCATCCCCGGCAGGCATCGCCTGAACCTGCACGCATTCTACGGCGAGTTCGGCGGCAGGAAAGTGGACCGTGACGCCATCGAGCCGAAACATTTTGCCAACTGGATTTCTTGGGCGAAGAAGAACGGGCTGGGCCTCGATTTCAATCCGACTTGTTTCTCGCATCCAAAATCCGCCGACGGATTCACGCTGTCGCACGCGGACAAGGGCATCCGCAAATTTTGGATCGAGCACTGCATCCGCTCGCGCGAAATCGGCGCGGCGATGGGCCAGGCGCTCGGCAAAACCTGCGTGACGAACGTATGGATTCCCGACGGCTACAAGGACACGCCCGCCGACCGCGTTTCGCCTCGTGAACGCTTGGCCGAATCGCTTGACACCATTTTCAAAAAGCAGATTTCGCCGAAGCTGAACCTTGACGCCGTCGAACCCAAGCTGTTCGGCATCGGCAGCGAAAGTTTCGTCGTCGGCTCGCATGAGTTTTATCTCGGCTACGCGGTGAGCCGCAAAAAAATGCTGACCCTCGACGCCGGCCATTATCATCCGACCGAAGGCATCGCGGACAAAATTTCCAGCGTGCTGCAATTCATGCCGGAAATTCTGCTGCACGTCAGTCGCGGCGTCCGCTGGGACAGCGACCACGTCGTGATTCTCAATGACGACCTGCTGGCCATCGCGCGTGAAATCGCGGTGAACGGTTTTGAAAAGCGCGTTCACATCGGTCTGGATTATTTCGACGCGAGCATCAACCGCGTCGCCGCGTGGACCATCGGCACGCGCAACATGATCCGCGCGCTGCTCATCGCGCTGCTGGAGACGCCGCTCATCCGCACGGCGGAGGCGGCGGGCGATTTCACCACGCGCCTAGCGTTGCAGGAGGAGGCCCGGACGCTGCCCTTCGGCGCGGTCTGGGATTTTTACTGCGAGAGCAAAGGCGTTCCCGTCGGCGACGCGTGGCTGGCCGAAGTGAAGCAGCATGAAAAAAATATTTTGAGCCGGCGCTCCTGACACCAAACCAAAACATCATGGGCAATCCATTTCTCGGCGTCATTTTTCACTGGCTCGGCGGCCTCGCGTCCGGAAGTTTTTATGTGCCGTATCGCGGTGTGAAAAAATGGTCCTGGGAAACCTACTGGCTGGTCGGCGGTTTCTTTTCCTGGATCATCTGCCCGTGGGCCTTTGCGCTGTGCCTGACGAACGACTTGTTTGGCGTGCTGAAACAGCAGACCGCCAGCACGCTCTGGTGGACGTATTTCTTCGGCGCGCTGTGGGGCTTTGGCGGACTCACCTTCGGCCTGACGATGCGTTATCTCGGCATGTCGCTGGGCATGGGCGTGGCGCTCGGTTATTGCGCGGCGTTCGGCACGCTGGTGCCGCCGATCTTCAAACAGTTCATGCCGGGCCTGCCCGTGGGCGCGAGCATTTCGGAAATCGCCGGTTCCCTGCCCGGCCAGGTCACGCTCGCGGGCGTGGGCGTTTGTTTGCTGGGCATCGCCATCGCGGCGCTGGCCGGTTTCACGAAGGAAAAAGAAATGTCCGGGGCACAAAAGAAGCAGGTCATCAAGGAATTCAATTTCAGGAAGGGCCTGATGGTGGCCACGTTTTCCGGCGTCATGAGCGCGTGCTTTTCCTTTGCCCTGACGGCGGGCAACCCCATCGGCGACGCGGCGAAGGCGGCGGGCACTGCCACGCTGTGGACCGGTTTGCCGAAACTGGTGGTGGTGCTGGCCGGCGGGTTTACGACCAACTTCGTGTGGTGCGTGCTCTTGAACCTCAAGCACCGGACGGCGTATCAATACCTCGCCTCGCACGTCAAAGAGGAGCATGCGCATCACGGCGGCCTGGGCGGCAGCGAACATGGCGCGGCGGCCCGGGCGGCCGCCGGCATCGTGGCGGACCTCAAGATTCCCGCGCTGGCCAACTACCTGTTCTCCGCGCTGGCGGGCACCTGCTGGTATTTCCAGTTCTTTTTCTACACCATGGGCGAAACGCAGATGGGCAAGTTCAGTTTCGCCTCGTGGACGCTGCACATGGCGAGCATCATCATCTTCAGCACGATGTGGGGCTGGATTCTGCACGAATGGAAAGGCTCCAGCAAGAAGGCGCATCTGCTCATCACCGGCGGCATTGTCACGCTCATCCTTTCTACCATCGTCATCGGCTACGGCACCTATTTGAAGGGCAAACTCGTGGCCGGCAACTGATCATCACTGGCGAAATGTCCACCGCGCTTTTACAACTCACCGCCGTCGCCAAATCTTTTGGCGCGGTGCGCGCGCTCAAGGGCGTGTCGTTTGATCTGCGGGCGGGCGAAGTCCATGCGCTGCTCGGCGAGAACGGCGCGGGCAAATCCACGCTCATCAAGATCATCACCGGCGCGCACCAGCCGGACGGCGGCGAAATCGCCATCAACGGCGGCCGCGTGGAAAAACTTTCTCCCGCCAGCACGCACAAGCTCGGAATCGCCTGCATTTACCAGCAGCCCGCGTTGTTCCCTGATCTGACCGTCGCGGAAAACATCGGCCTGCGGCTCGAACGCGCGAAGAATTTTTCGCGCGTGGATTGGAATTCGCGCCGCGAGCAGGCGCAAAAATTGTTGCAGCGCATCGGCGCGGAAATTTCCCCCGAAGCCGAAGTGCGCACGCTCTCGATGCCGGAGCAGCAGCTTGTGGAAATCGCCTGCGCGCTCGGCGCGGGCGCACGCATCGTCATCATGGACGAGCCGACGGCGTCGCTCACGCAAAAGGAGACGCATCTGCTGTTCGCCGTCGTGCGCGAATTGCGCAAGAGCGGCGTGGGGGTCATCTACATTTCGCACCGGCTGGAGGAAATTTTTCAACTCGCGGACCGCGTCACGGTTTTGCGCGACGGCGAAAGCGTGGGGACGCGTGAAGTGCGTAGGACAGGCGTCGCGCCT
>JAYVCM010000054.1:0-9563 GCA_043749955.1 Limisphaerales bacterium
TGGAATTTTCCGGACGGCACGGTCTTCCTGAAACATTTCGAGCTGTCCGTCAACGACACCAATCCCGCCATCCGCAAACGGCTCGAGACGCGGCTGCTCGTCCGTGACACCAACGGCTTCGTCTATGGCGCGAGCTACCGCTGGCGCGCCGACCAGAGCGACGCCGACCTCGTGCTCGCCGCCACGAACGTGATCATCACCATCACCAACGCCGCCGGCACCCGCACGCAGACGTGGTCGTTTCCGGGGCGGCAGGATTGTTTGCGCTGTCACACCACGGTGTCGGGCGGAGTGCTCGGCGTCAAAACCCGCCAGCAAAACGGCACCAACACTTATCCGACGACCGGGATCACGGACAACCAGCTTCGCACCTGGAGTCACATCGGGATGTTCAGCGCGGCCTTGAACGAGGCATCCATCCCCGGCTACACCAAGCTCGTCACGGTGACGGACACCAATGCGACGATCGAGTTTCGCTCGCGTTCTTATCTGGACGCGAACTGTTCGCAATGTCACCGGCCCGGCGGCGTGCCGGCGTTGTTCGACGCGCGCTTTGACACGCCGCTGGAAAACCAAGGCTTGCTCAATGGCGCCGTAGTCAATGCGCTGGGCATCGCCGGCGCCAAAGTCATCGCGCCCGGTTTCACCAACAAGTCAATTCTCTTTCAGCGCGACAACAGCGTCGGCAACATCCAAATGCCGCCGCTCGCAAAAAATGTGGTGGACACCAACGCGATGATCGTGATCGCCGCGTGGATCGCCGGCCTGCCCCCGGTCACGAACAATTTGCCCACCCCGTGGAATCACACGGACATCGGCGATGCGGCGGCGGTGCCCGGTGATGCCACGGTCGCGTTGGGCCAGTTCACCGTGGACGCCGCCGGCAGCGACATCTCGAACAACGCCGACGGACTGCATTTTGTCTATCAGGCATTCACCAACGACGGACAGATTGTCGCGCGCGTGGCGGCGGTGGAGAACACCGATCCGTGGGCGAAGGCCGGCGTGATGTTCCGTGAAAATCTCGCCGCCGGATCGAAACATGCATTCATGGCCATCACACCCGGCAAGGGCGCGGCGTTCGTCCGGCGCACCGTCACCGATGGCGCGACCGCCAACACCACCGGCCCGAACGTGATCGCTCCGTATTGGGTGCGCCTGGTTCGCGCGGGAAATATTTTCACCGGCTTCATTTCCCCGGAAGGCACCAACTGGACTTTTGTCGGCAGCACGACCAATGTCGTGTCCAGCCAGATTTATGCGGGACTCGCCGTGACCGCGCATGAAAATTCCGTGTTGAATTCGTCCGTCTTCGACAACATTTCCGTCGTGCCGAAACTGACGGTGACGGTGGCCGCCGACCTCACCAACGTGGTTCCAGGTCAGTCGGTGCAGTTCACCTCCCAGGCCGGCGGCGGTCAGCCGGGCCGCACGCCGTTTGACCTCACCGAATTCCGCAATGACATCGTTTCCGCGCAGGGCGAAAACAATTTCGACGGGGCCACTGAAGTTGCCACCAATGCCTTCGACAACAACCTTGCGACGAAGTGGCTGGATTTCGCGACGAACAATCCCGACACGCGCGCGAGCTGGATCCAGTCGCAGTGTCCCAATGCGATGCGCGCCGTCGTCACGCAATACACCGTCACCTCCGCCAACGACTCGCCCGAACGCGACCCGTCGGCGTGGCGGCTGCTCGGCTCCAACAACGGCGGCGCCAACTGGACGACGCTCGATCTCCGCACCAACCAGGTTTTCACCGCGCGGTTCCAGACGCAGAGTTTCAGTTTCACCAACACCAATGCGTTCAACCTGCATCGGTTCCAGATTGACAGCGTGGAGGATCCGGGGCTGGCGAACTCCGTGCAACTGGCGGAACTGGAATTTATCGGCCTGCCCGTTTATTCCTACGCGTGGACGTTCGGTGATGGCACCACGTCCACCAATCCAAATCCGCAGCACGCCTATGCCACCAATGGAAATTTCACCGCCACCCTTGCGGTTGCCGACGGCGTGGACACGGCGACAAATTTTGTGACCGTGACCAGCACCGCACCGGGCACCAACGCGCCGCTCGCGGTGATGATTGCCGCCAACCCTGCCAGCCTGGTCGCGGGCTTGTCGGTGCAGTTCAACGCGCAGGCCAGCGGCGGCCAGCCAGGCCGCACGCCGTTCGATCTTACGGATGCGCACGCGGGAAACATTTCCGCCCAGGGCCAGAACAGCGCCTTTGGCGAAGTTGCCACCAACGCCTTCGACAACGACAGCGCGACCAAGTGGCTGGATTTCGCGACGAACAATCCCGCCACCCGCGCGAGCTGGATTCAATTTCAAATGTCCAACGCCACGCGCGTCGTGGTGTCGCAATACACCATCACCTCGGCCAACGATTCGCCCGAACGCGATCCGTCGGCGTGGCGGCTGCTCGGCTCCAACAACGGGGGCACCAACTGGACGACGCTTGACCTCCGCGCCAACCAGATTTTCACCGCGCGTTTCCAGACGCAGAGTTTTAGTTTCACCAACACGAACGCGTTCAACCTGCACCGCTTCCAGATTGACAGCGTGGCCACGCCCGGCAGCGCGAACTCCGTGCAATTGGCGGAACTGGAATTCATCGGCCTGCCCGTTTACACCTACAGTTGGACCTTTGGCGACGGGACGACGAACGGAACCCAAAATCCGCTGCACGTTTACGCCGCGCACGGAACCTTCTCCGCGCGCGTCATCGCCGCCGACGGCACGGGCAAGGTGACCAACACCGTGTCCGTGACGGTGACGAGCGCGCCGCCGGTGACGTTCAATCCGCCGGGCCTCACCAACAAAAATTTCCGGCTGACGTTCAACGCCATCAGCGGCGTGCCCTACACCATCGAGGCCAGCACCAACCTGAAAACCTGGGCGTCCATCTTCACCAACACCGCCACCAACAGCGCCGTGCAGTTCATTGATCTCACCACCACCAACCGCCCGCTGCGCTTCTACCGCGCCCGGACGGAATAAGCCCGACAATCCCTGGGCGCCAAAATTCATTGCAACCATGGGCCTGGTTGCACAATCCCTTTGGGATTGAAAAATGAAGCTTGCTGATGTTCACGAAAACGACCATGTTCACGTAACCGTGAACAGCAGGATTTTCATGAACAGGCGATCGCTCTCACCCGTCGGGCTGGAGCAAGCCCTCGCGGCCAAGTTGCGGGAATTGCTCGGCAAGGTGGACTGGCTGAAAGGCGGCGAAATGCAGACGGTCAGCGGCCCGGATGCGGGATTTGATTTGCTGGTCCGGCTGCCATTGCCGGGCGGCCGCAAGGCGGCCTTGTGCGTGGAGTGCAAAAGTGAATTGCGCCCGAGTCTTTTCCGGCAGCTGGCAGACCGGAAGTTTTCGCCCGCCGGCAATCCCAAGGTGGTGGTGCGCGTGCTGGCGCTGCCGTGGGTTTCGCCGCGCATCGCCGAACTGTGCGCGGAACATGGCTGGAGCTGGTTTGATCTTGCCGGGAATCACCGGCTGGATGTTCCCGGTCTGCTGCATCTCCAGCGCACGGGCAAACCGCCGGTGCATGTGCGGCCGCGTCCGACCGCGAACTTGAGCACGCCGGCAGCGGGACGGGTTGTCCGCGCCTTGCTCCTGCCGGAGCACGCGGGGATGCGCTGGACGCAACGCCACCTGGCGGAACATTTTGGCGAACTTCCAAAGCCGATTCCCGGGCCAAGTCTGGGACTGGTTAACAAGGTCGTTCGACATTTGCGGGACGAGGCGTTCATTGAGGAATCGGACAACGGCTTTCGCCTGCGCGATCCGCTCAAGCTGCTGTTCGCCTGGCGCGACGTGTATCGTTTTGAGCGGCATGAATGGCGGAGCTATTTCACATTGTTGCAGGGAAAGAAATTGCGCGACGCGCTGGCTGGATTGGATTCGATTCCCAATGGTGAAGCAGCGTATGCGGTATTTTCAGCGGCGGACTTTCAAGCGCCAAACGTCCGCCAGCCAAAGACCTGGCTTTATCTTTCGGCCAGTCTGGCAGGTGAATTTTGCCGTCAAGCGGAGGCCAAGCTGGTGGACTCTGGTGAAAACATTGTGGTTTTAATTCCGGATGATGCAGGGGTTTTCTATCAGTCTGATGGCGGGACGGTCGGTGATCATCGTCTGCCGGCCACGAATCTTGTGCAAACCTACGTGGATTTGTGGCATGCCGGCGGACGCGGCCAGGAAGCGGCAGACGCATTGCTGGAACAACGCTTGAAGCCCGAGTGGAAAGCGCGCGGGATGAAATTATGAACCTCGAACCGCGCCAGCGTGAGGATTACAGCGACCGGCAAATCGAAGCCGCGCATCGCGTGCTCGTGGATTTAGGACAAGTCTTGAAATCGTTCGAGGACTGCCTCGTCGTCGTTGGCGGCTGGATTCCTGACCTGTTGCTGCCGAAGACAGAAGAACCGCACATCGGGAGCCTTGACGTGGATCTGGCCTTGGACGCCGAAAAGCTGGCGGAAGGACAATATGCGGAATTGCTAAAAGCACTCTTAAGCACACGCCGATATAAACAAGCGGAAGAACCATTCCGACTTTATGCCGAGGTTGATCTTAAGGACGGCCAGCCGCCAATCCGCGTGGACGTGGATTTTCTGAAATCTCCAGAAGTGAAAACGAAGAAGAACAAGCCCAGGCTCACAGAGAATTTCAGGCCGTTGGATGCCAGCGGGTGCAATGCCGCCTTTGAACATCCGGAATGGGTGGTCATCACCGGGAAGAGGATCAAAGGCCAGACCAACCGGGTTCAATTTCGCGTGGCTTCCATCGCGGATTTTCTGGTGATGAAAGGCCACGCGCTCGCAAATCGGGACAAGCCCAAGGACGCTTACGACCTTTGTTTCTGTCTCGACCACTATCCCGGCGGCCTGAAGGAGCTGGCGGCGAACTGGAACAATCGGACCGGCGAAAAGGATGTCCTCAAGGCCATTGAAATCCTGAAGGAAAAATTTGCGGCGGTTGATTCGTATGGCACGGGTCAGGTGGTGGAATTTTATAATTCGGTCAACGCCGAAGAACAGGAACGGCAGGCGCGGCGGGCGTTTGAACTGGTGCAGGAATTTCTAAAACAGATCGGCTGAAAAACCATGCCCGACTTCATCACTGTGGGTCAGAAAATGCCACCCGCTGGTTTCAAATCAGGCCAAAACTCGCGCACACGCGCACCCGGCTTTTCTCCCGGTTTTATAAAATGACCACTGCGGCCTCGACCGTTGAATTGACGCCGCTGGCGGGCTGCCCTAGCCTCGCTGGGTTCCTTGGAGCGGCTTTGACCTTTACGGGTTGCGAGCAGCATCAGGTTAGCCGAGTAGAACAGGTCACTCTACAAGAGAGGCTTCTTGCGCACTCCAACCCCACGAACTTTGAGTTCAACGTAACCATCAGCGATGTGAAAGATGCTATTAAAAAAGCTTTTGACAAGTGGCAAGACGAGCAGACAACTAAATATCACAAGGCGGTTTGGAAAGGAAGAGGTGACGCTGAAACCAAGCGTCTCCAGTCACTGTCACTTCAAATGTCAGGATTGACACATTTGCTTTGGAGAGGTGATGGCGATGCATTAACTCACGCGGTTTTCACAGCATCTGGAAATGAAAACGATGCTTATATTTACGGTGCAGATGCACCTTTTGGGGAATCGCTGGTTTATTTCAAAGATGGCCAGCCGCTTATCTATTATGCCGATTTTCACATTCACCTCACCGCCGTCGGTTCACAGAAAATCCGCGTGGAAATCTTCACCTACGATTCCAGCGTGGTTGCCGGCGCGGATACAAGCTGGTCGCCTCACGGACCGGCATTTATTGGTGTCAAAGTTCATCCAACCACGATTGAGCAGTATCAAATTCTGTTGAGGATTGGCGAGCAGCTTGGGACAAAAGATATGCCGCAGCTTGTATTGCCTGAAACTAATTCTTCTCTAAGAAAAATTACTTTGCCAAGAGAGAGATAAATTACAATGTGGTTCTACGGGGATTAGTAGATAGCCGCACCATCGAATTGCGGACTGTTTCGCACGACAAAATCAGGCTGGTGGCGAGCGGATTCAAGTGAGAGGTGCAGACGTCACAAAGTCACACAACTCTTGTCCACCAAATCAGACCAAGATTGTTAGTTATTACTGTGGGCCAACCACCTTGATAGCGCGGAATCGTGGCCCCAGCACTACTGCAATATTGAGGTTGGTGGCTGGTTTTAAGACTGCAATATCAAATCCAGAGTTCCCGTGAGATATTTCCGTTAAGCTGCCATTCTCTACAATAAAGATAAATCCGTTCTGAAAATCTACCGGGCCTTGTTCCCTCAGAAAATCAGTTTCAATGACCCCATATTTTAAGAGCGCAGCTTTAAATTTTTCAGGCGATTCAACCGGGTAACCCTTTCGTCCACTTGCCAACACCGTAGCACCATTATACGCTCTTTGAGAGATGATTAAGTAGCGTGTTGCTCGAAAGTGTGACCAACCAATAATGCCAAAGATCACCGCAATGGCTACAACCCAGTAAAGCACTATTTGTGGCTTCATATAATTAGTCATTTATAATCCAGCATCGACATTGAATCCGCCAGTTATATTATACAGATGGATGATATAACCACCGCTTCCCATTGGATGAACGGATTTATCATCGTAGCGAGGGTAGTAGCAAGTTGTTCCAATCCCTTGCCCCTCTTTCCCGAACATATACAAGCCCAAGTCTTTTGCTAGGCTCTTGCTGTGGCATCCAAATATGAAAAGCTCTCCATCCGTGAGGCAGTTGCTCTTGTCCCAGTCTGTAAAGGAAACCGTTTGAAAAGTATAGCTACTAAAAACTCCTGTTCTGCGCTTTTGTGGCCCTCCGTCTTTGCTGATATTCGTATCCGCATCATCAGATGTCATTGACAGGTGCATAATTCCAGGGCTGTGATGGACAAAAAAGTAAACCTGCTTGATTTGCTTATAGTGTTTAAGCGCATCATTTACATCACCCGACTTGTTTGCTTGAATTATATGCACCTCGTCACGGTTTTGATCAAAGTCTGAACTTGCATGTATCTCCTGTTCCTGTGTCTTTGCCGCATCCTCAAAAGGAACTTCTTGCCCAGAATTTGATATTTCTTCTCCCCAGAATAGCAAATAGGCATATAAACCTGTTGGATCTACATTGTTAATAGGGTTGTCGTGACAGTAGAGATATTTGTGCAGTGATCTCGGATCGTTCTTGTTTCCGGCGAATGAATCCATGCTCCAAAACCGCCCTGTGTTCGGGTTGAGGTATCGGGCGCGCGGGGTTGGCTCCGGTTGCGCCGCCGTCATGGAGAAGGATTCAGTCTGGCCTATGGAAAATAGCCAGACCAGCCAGCCGGCCAAAAGGAATGTGCGCACCATCCGGTTCACGCCCGCATGATGTGCTTCTCATGCCATTTGGCAAGCCGGTTAGTAAAAGCGGATCAACCTGAATACAATTCCGCACACGCGCACTCGACTTTTCTCCCGGTTTCATTGAAATTTTCCGCGATGTCTAATCCGCGAACTGCGAAGTTGATCCGTCCGCTCGTCCATGCGTTGCACGCCTATGTGCCGGGCGAGCAGCCGAAGATCAAGGGCTTGGTGAAGCTCAACACCAATGAGAATCCGTATCCGCCCTCGCCCAAAGTTCTCGCGGCGGTCAAGGCGGCGGTGGATGGCCGGCTGCGGCTCTATCCCAATCCAACCGCCGAAAAGTTACGGGCGAAACTGGCGAAGCTCCATGGTTGCGCGCCGGCAAACATCATCGTGGGCAACGGCTCGGATGAAGTGCTGGCGCTGGCCGTGCGGTGTTTCGCAGAGCCAAAACAAAAAGAGGATGGAAGATGGAAGATGGAAGATGGGAGGAAAAGTTTGGCGAAGGCAACTGTGCAGTATTTCACGCCGAGCTACTCGCTGTATCCCGTGCTGGCGGACACGCATGGCGCGGTGAAAAATGCCGTGGCGCTTAACGGCGATTTCACGATGCCGAGTGTCGCGGAGTTAAAAAAGGCAAACCCGAGGCCGTCCCGCGCAGTGCGGGACGGAACTCCAAACCGATGGAATTTCAATGCCGCGCTGACTTTTGTGACGACGCCGAACGCGCCGAGCGGGCGCGGTTACAAGACTGCGGAACTGGAAAAACTTTGCCGCGCGCAGCAGGGCGTGGTGGTGCTGGACGAGGCGTATGTGGATTTCGCCGAGGAGAACGCGCTGAAGCTGGCGTTGAAATTTCCGCACGTCCTCGTGGCCCGGACGTTTTCCAAGGCGTATTCGCTCTGCTTCCAGCGCGTCGGTTATTTTGTCGGCCACGCGGAACTCATCGCCGCGCTGGACAAGATGCGCGACAGCTACAATGTGAACGGCCTCGGCCAGATCGCCGCCGCCGCGACGCTGGACGATCTGAAATTCTACCGGGCGAACTTCAAAAAAATCATCGCGACGCGCCAAGGGCTGGCGCGCGAGCTGACGAAGCTTGGCTTCCGCGTGCTGCCGAGCCAGGCGAATTTCATTCTCGCCAGACCGCCGCTGTTTCCAGCGAAGGAGTGGTTGCAGAAATTGCGCGACAAAAAAATTCTCGTCCGCTGGTTCAGCGCGCCGGAGGTGAGGGATTATCTGCGCATCACCATCGGCACGCCGGCGGAAGCGGCGGCGCTGGTGCAGGCGGCACGGGCAATTGCCGCAACTGATTTCCGGTTGCGCGGTGAAGCAGGTTGAATAACTCTCAACCCCGCGGCTGCTGCCGGCGGGATTTTTTGTTCCGGAGCGCGGCTGTGTCGTCCTCGACCAGCCGCAGCAAGCCCGGAAGAGAAGGCGCGGTAAAACTTTCCCACGACTTCTTGAATGCGAAGCCGCTGCGGCTGGTCCTCGGCGGACACAGCCGCGCGCCGATGCCAGAACATCGCTGCGCTCGTTCGGGCAGAAGTTTGGGCGGCGCGGCAGCGCCGCCCTACCCAATGGGGCGGCGCGGCAGTGCCGCCCTACCCAATGGTGGTGGGGCAGAGCTGCTGCTCTGCCCATTTCTCCCGTTCAACCTGCGTCCCGCCATTACGGAATGCGGACGCGGAAGAATTGCTGCTCCGGTTGCGGCGGCGGCGAGGTGAAATTCATCGTGCCGGGGAAGGCGAGGACGTTGCTCCGAAGCGTCCAGTTGTTCGCGCCAAGATTCGTGACGATTTCAATCACGTAGTTGAACCCGGACGGACCGCTGACGGTGAAATAGAATTTGCCGGATGGATCAAGGCCCGGATTCGACAGCACGGGTGGCGCGGGCGCGACCGCAGCGGGCAGGCGGTCGAGCAGCGGAATTTGTTCCGGCGGCAGTTCACTGCTGAAAAGACGGATGCGCGCGACGGCCCCGGCGGAACTCTCGCTGCCGTTGTCTATGAAGAAACGAATCCACGGCACCGGTCCGGCGATGGTCGAGTAGAGGCTGGAATCCACGAACGAGAATTGTGACACGCCGTCCACGAAGCAACGGACGAGGTTGGTGTCGTTGCGCGTAAGCACGACTTGGACATAATTGCTCGCGGCCATGACCGCACCGGG
>JAYVCM010000055.1:0-3233 GCA_043749955.1 Limisphaerales bacterium
AGATGGGCTGCTTCTTCAGCTTCCCCTCGCGCATCAGCAGCGCCAGCATCGCCAGGATCTCCTGCGTGCGGCCGAGCGCGAACGACGGAATCAGCACGCAGCCCTTGCGCTTTTCCGCCGCGTGGATCGCCTCCACCAGCCGCGCGATTTCTTTTTCCCGCGTAAAATCCTTCGGCACCTCGCGGTTGCCGCGCGTCGTCTCCATGATCATCACGTCCGCCTTCACCTCGCCGAACCGCGCGCTTTTCAAAAGCGTCTGGTCGTGAAAACAAACGTCGCCCGTGAAAAACATGGTTTCACTTTTTCCGCGCAATAAAATTCCCGCCGAACCCAGCGTGTGGCCCGCGTCGAAAAATTCCAGCGTCGGCGACGCAATGCCCGCGCGCGTTTTTTTGAACGAACCCCATTCCACCTCGCGGTTGTATTTGAAGCCCTGAAAATACGCCGCGATGTCATCCACCTCGTCGTGCGTGTAGAGCGGATACTCGCGGATGCCCAGCTCGTCGCGCTGCCGCGTCATCACGTTCACCGAATTGTGCAGCACGCGCTCCACGATCAGATAGCTCAACTCCGTCATCAGCACGTGCGCCTTGGGATAATTCCGCACCGCCACCGGCAGCGCGCCGACGTGGTCATGATGGCAATGCGAGAGCGCGATCGCATCCACCTCCAGGCCGCGCGACTTGCCGAACAACGGCAGGCCCGCGCTGCCCTCGCGTTTCGGGTGCATCCCCGCATCCAGCAAAATGCGGTGTTCGCCCAACTCCACCAGCCAGGAGCTGGCGCCGATGTCCGTGTCCGGGTTCAAGTTCGTGATATTCATGGGCGCATTAAACCACGGATGGACGCGGAGGGACACTGATAAATCTAAAAGGGGGGAACATCGAACAACCAACATCCAACACTGAACATCCAATCCATCCGCGTCCGTCGCAGAAAATTTGGATGTTGGATGTTGGTTGTTCGATGTTGGATGTTTCCCAAATTATTTCGCCGGATACCGCCAGACCCAGTCGCCTTGGTTGATGTCCACCTCCGACGAAGAACCTTTTTTAAAAATCACCACGCCGCCGTCGTCCTTTTCATTCCAGCCGACGGAGTAGAGGACAAATTGTCCGCCCGCCTCGCGCCGGTATTTCAACGGCTGGCCGCCGATGACGTCATGCGGAATTTTTTCCAGGAACTGCGGCGCGAGCGCGTCCAGTGAATCGGGAAATTCGCCGTGCGCCAGCCGGTAACGCTCCAGCGCGATTGCCGTGCGTGCCAAATCTACGGACGATTGCGCGTTGGCAAATTTTTTTGCAGCAGATCCCAATGCAGGAAGCAGCACTCTTTCGAGAAAGTTATACGGAGTGATATGCCGAATTTCCTCTCCAAATGCTTCATCCGCTTGACGCATCAACGATTTTGAAACGGCTCGCTGTTTTAGGTCAACGGTTGGCAAATAATACAGCACCATAAAGCGGGAACTACGAAGCAGGTTTTGATAAAACCAGCCGTCAGGGAAAAACCGGGCGGGCGCAGATGAAGAGTTATCGCCTTGATCACCATCACTTGTCATGTTTGCCAGCTCACCTGGATGACGCCGGAGATATTCAACGATGCCGCTGTGCAGACCTATTTCGCCACGGATTGAAAATTTGTAATCCGTCAGAAAATCCATCTTCTCCACTTCCGCGTCCATCGCGACCAACTCCGCGTCCGACCACCGATGTTCCGCCAAACCTTCATAAATTGGCTGGAGCGTAATCTGCCACATGGCAATCCGCACTAGCTGTGAAATCAAAAATGGCTCCGTGCGAATCGCCTCGGTCAAACGCAGCATCAGCTTCACATCCGCCAGCGCCTTTTCCGGCTGGCCGTTTTGCAATTCAGCGAGGGTGCGCAGTTGCAGCAATTGAACGGAGCTTTTCATCGCTGCCAGTTGTGGCAGCAAAATCGCCGCCGGACATTCGGTATCGTAATTGAGCGGGAACCGGGATTCAGAAAGCTGGCTCGCCTGCCGCAGTTCTTCGACCGTCGCGGCGAATTTGCCCAGCACTTGCAAGACATCGTGCGCTGGCGATTGGATTGGCGACGGAACGGAGAACAGGTTTGTCTGCGCGGCAAAAAGTTCCAACCGCGATTTCAAATCGGCCATCGTGCCGCTCGGCCAATTGCCCCTGCCATTTGTGCGATAGCCATAATCGTCGCCGAGGTCAAATTCAAGCCGGTTCACGACATTGGTATCATTCACTCGTTTCCCGTTTTTATCCAAGATTCGCTCATAACAACTGGCCACCACCGGAGCCATCGCAAAATTCTGGTCGTCCGGCACCGGCGGCGGAATGACGCTGGCAAAATCAAAATGTTCGCCCTTGGCCTCCCATTCATGCCGGAATTTTTCCCACGCCCGTTTGCCGCGCCAGTTTTCCTCCGCGTAAAACAGCGCAGTCAATGTGGCGAAACACGCCAGCGCAAACAGCGAGCGCTTCACATTCCGCCAGCAGCACAGCCAGCGGATGAAAGCAGCGAGCAAAAAAATTAGTGTCACAACAACCCCAATGACTCCAAGGAGCCGCAATTCTTCGCCCGACTTGGCAGCGGGTGTTCCCGTCAACGACACCAAAAACAAAAGGCAGACGAGAAAGACAGCCATCAGTATTAGCCAGCCCAGCAAAAGGCCACGCCAGCCCGTCCAAGATTTCTTCCAGATGCTTTTCGGTTTTTCGTCCATAAATTTTTTTGATTGTTGCCTGGCCGTGCGTCCCAAAGCGGCGATAAATCGTCCGCAGTCCAGACGCTTCGCGTTCAGCCGGCGTCAGCAAACCTCGCGGAGCGTCTGGACTGCGGCTGCTTCAGCGCCGCTTTAACCCACGGATAAAAGGCCGCCCACGCCCCGTCTGGCAGCGCCCAGGTTTTCACCCGCAATTTTGTAGGAGACGAGGTGACGAGTCTCTAACTTGTTTTTCCGGCTTCCAATTTGAGACTCCTCACGTCGTCTCCGACATCGTTCACGTCATCAAAATCTTCACCCATTCGCTGCGCGGTTTCGGCGAAAAATTTTTCTGCCGGTCAACGTCCTGCGATTCGTGCGCACCGACCAGCTCCGCAAACAGCCGCTGCTGCTTTTTCAGTTCCACAATCACCTCCGGCGACGGCGGCGCGGATTTCTCCGCCACCCTCGGCGAAGTGTCGCGCGTGGCCAAATTCAGCGCGCCAATACAAACCCAGGCCGCCGCCAGCCCCGCCCA
>JAYVCM010000056.1:0-5202 GCA_043749955.1 Limisphaerales bacterium
TGAGCTTGGGCGAATTGCCCACGAGGAGCAGCGATTCAAACTGCGTGAAATAAATGTCCACCGGCTTTTCCGGCTTCGGTTCCTTGCCGATTTCCGAGACCGGCGTGCGCTGGCCGAAGATGCCGGAGAGGTCGTTGCTCGACAGCGTGACGACGGTGAACGCGAGGCCGCGAATTTTTTCCGTGCGCATGGTGCGTCCGTTGTCCGTCCATTTTTTCACGAGCGCGGCGAGGTTCGTCTTGAGCTGGTCGCTCTTGCCCTTGGCATCGAGCAGCAGCACGAGGCCGGGCGGAATGTCGTCGTGGCCGTTGGAGCCGTTGAGGGTGACGCCGAGCGTGAACTGGCCCTGCGGCAGGTCCGCGAAGTCGGCGACCTTCATGCCGAGATCTTTTTCCAGCGGCGTGATGTATTTCTCCGTGAGCTTGGCCATGAACTTGTCGTGAAACGGCTTCATCGCGGGGTCGTTCCAGAACATGAGCTGCGGCGAAACCTTGCTGGCCGCGCGCAACGCGGCGCAGTCCGGCACGGTGAAAAAGCCCAGCGTGTCCGAGGGCAGAAGGTTTTCGGCGGGCGCGATCGCGGCGCGGGCGGCGGTGGCAAAGGTCAGCGTCGCGGCGAAGGCGGCGAGCAAAAGCGGACGGAGAATGTTTATTTTCATTTTAAGTTGAACGGCGGTGAAAGGTTGCTTGCGAAATTATTTCGCATCGGTCTTCTGCTTTGTCCGGCTGGGCGGCTCCAGATAGCGGAACGGGTTGTTCGGATTGTCGGTGGAGTAGGCGAAGGCGTCGCGGTGGTCCAGAAAACTTTTCACGAGTTCAACGGGGATCGCGAAGCCGAGGCCCTCGCCGAAGGTGATCTTCATGTTCGTCACGCCCACGACTTCGCCGGCGAGGTTGAAGAGCGGGCCGCCGCTGTTGCCGGGATTGATCTGCGTGCTGGTCTGTAGATAAAGTTCGCCTTCAAGCTGGCGCGTCTTGGTGCTCAAGATGCCCTGCGTGACCGTGCGTTCGAGGCCGAGCGGGCTGCCGATGGCGAACACGCCGTCGCCCACGCTCAACACGTCCGAACTGCCGAGGGTGACGGGCTTGAACTTCGGCGCGTTTTTGTCCTCGATGCGGAGCATGGCGAGGTCGTGAAATTTATTGATGGCGATGATCTTCACCTGCTTGTAAGTCTCGCGGGCAAGCTGGCCGTCGCGCTGATGATAAACCTCCACGGAAATTTCCGTCTCGCCCTCGATGACGTGGAAATTCGTGATGAGATAGCCGTCGTCGTTGATGAAAAAGCCGGAGCCGAGTCCGCCGGGCGTGCGAACCTGCACGACCGCTTCACCAATCAGCTTGACGAGCGAACTCACGTCGCGCACGGCGGCGATTTTGGTGCTGGCGGAGTAAAATTGTCCGGCGGCGACCACGGGCACGACGACGGGCGCGTTCGTCTCGCTGGCCCGGCTGATGCGGCCGATGGCGTTGCGCGGGATGACCAGCACGGTGTAGCCCACGTCCACCACGACGGAATCGGATTTCTCCGCGAGGATTTTGCCGGTGACGGCGGATTTGTCCTTGAGCAGGATGGTGTCGGCAAATGGGGATTGCGCGCCGCAAACGAGCAGCGCGGCGAGGGCGAGAGGTTTCTTCAACGACATGGGGCGACGATAGACCACCGCCGTGGATTTGACAAGCAGCCAGCCGTTCAAAACTTTGTTAATCCTTCTCATCGTCATGCTCATCCTCAAGCTTTGAACCGAACCCATGCCGTCCGAATTCAACGCCAAGGCGCAAAGCAGCCAAGACGCAAAGCTTGGACAGGAAACATCAACGAGGTGGTTGGTGGCCGACACACCCTCAATACTGTCGCCAGACCGGACAGCAACCAGATTCAATTCCCTTGCGTCTTCGCACCTTTGCGCCTTTGCGTTAAAAGTCTTCGGCATCGTTCCGGTTGAACGTGAGGATGACGATGAGCATGACGATGAGCATGACGATGAGGATGAGCATGAGGATGATTTCAAACCAGAAAACTTTCCAAACGCCCGCGCTTCCGGCAGACTCCCGCCAGTGATTGACACCCAAGAAAAGCTGGCCGCCTTCCTGCCCGTCATGAAGTCCGCCGAATGGCTCGCGCTCGACACCGAGGCCGACAGCCTGCATGCCTACCCGGAAAAGGTCTGCCTCATCCAGGTCAGCACCGCCGTCGGCGACCGGCTCGTGGATCCGCTGGCGGACATTGACCTCAATCCCTTTCTCGACGCGCTCGCCGGCCGCGAACTGATTTTTCACGCGGCGGATTACGATTTGCGCCTGCTGCTCAAGCATCACGCGTTCACGCCGACGGCGATCTTTGACACGATGCTCGCCGCGCGGCTGCTGGGGGAAAAACAGTTCGGCTTGAGCAACCTCGTGGAAAAATTTCTCGGCGTGAAGCTCGACAAAGGCTCGCAGAAAGCCGACTGGGCGCGGCGTCCGCTCACCGAGAAGATGGAGATTTACGCGCGCAACGACACGCATTATTTGAAGCCGCTGGAGGACAAGCTGAAGCTTGAACTCCAGCAGAAGAACCGGCTTGCATGGCATCAGGAAAGTTGCGCGCGGCTTATCGTGGACTGTTCGCAGCCCGTCGTGGTGGATGAAGATGCCATATGGCGCATCAAGGGCAGCACGTTTTTGGAACGCGGCGCGCTCGCCATCCTGCGCGAACTCTGGCAGTGGCGCGAACGCGAGGCCGTCGCCGCGAACCGCCCGCCGTTCTTCGTGCTCGCCCACGAGACGATGATCGCGATCTGCGTCGCCGCCTCCGAACGCCAGCCGGTGGAGGATTTGATTCCGCCCCGGATGCACCCGCGCCGGCGGGAAAATTTGATGGAGGCCGTCCGCGCCGCGCAGGCGCTGCCGGTGGGAAAATTTCCGCAGATCATCCGGCACTTCTCGCAGCGCCCGAGCGAGGCGGAGTTCCGCCGGTTCCGGGAGCTGGAAAAAATCCGCAACCAGCACGCGCATGAACTGGTCATTGACCCCACGCTCATCGCGAGCAAGGCGACCATGGGCGACCTCGCGCGCGACTGGGACCAGCACGCGCCGGACTTGATGAACTGGCAGCGCGAACTGCTGCGGTGAAGCGCCGGCGGGATTTCCAAGTCGGGTTATTGGTAAAATCGTTCGATGATCGCGAAGCGTCTGGACTGCGGCCGGTTCACCGCCGCTTTTGCACGCCGGGACGGTTGGTGTTTCGCGCGGCTTCATCCGTACGAAAGCGCCGCTAAAGCGGACGCAGTCCAGACGCTTCGCGAGTTTTGGAGCGTATTTTTATTTTGGAGACACGCCCTGTAGTTTTGGCGCAGGCGGCGGCGCGGATTTTAACCCGTCACGAAAAACTTTTTCCCGGTCCCAGCAGATTTCTTTGGCGGAAAATTTCCGTTGGCTGGCCACCAGCGCGTCGAGGATGCCCAGCGTCAGCACCGCCGCGCCGCGCGGATTTGGATGCAACTGGTCGGCCTGCATCAGCGCGCGGGTTTTTCCGGCGGGCAAGGTTCCGTTGTGAACTTTGATCGCCTCGTTCGCCATCGTGGCCCGCATGAATTCCGCGAGCGGCACGACGGTGACCTGCGGATGCGCCGTCGCCCACGCCTTTAACCGTTTGTTGGCGGCTTGGCGCGCGGTTTCGCTTGGCACCTGCCCGGCGCTGATGATGCCGGTGTTCGTCGCGGCGGACGCGTCGGGAATGTCGCCGACCACGAGCGGGCAGGGGATTTGTTCCAGCAGTTTCAAGCCGTTCTCAAAACGCTGCGCGCGTTCGGCGTCCGTGCGTCCGTCGCCGTAGCAGAACCAGAAAAGAAAATCCACGCCGATGACCAGCGTGGGCCGGGCATTGGTGGCGGCCTCGATTTGCATCGGCCCGAACGTTTCGGGATTCAGGAACATCATCGCGGACGCCAGATTTTTTACCGGCGCATGCGGCGCGGTGATGGCGGCGTCCAGATAAAAATTCAGTTTGCACTTCGTCGTGTTCGTTCCGCCGAACGGCTCGGACAAAACAAATCCCGCCGCCGCGCTCGCGCCGACGACCACCACGCGCGACCACGGCGATTCAGCGGCGGAAAGGTTTGCGGCGAACAGTGCCAGCAGCAAAAACAGAGTTGTGAACGTGAAACATTCAACATTCAACAACCAACGCCCAACACTCAAGCGGCGCGCGAATGGACGGCTCTGGATGTTCGATGTTGAATGTTTGATATTTTCATGTCCGTCACCGCACTTTTTCAAACGCGAAGCCCTTCAGGTATTCCGTTTCAGGAATCATCGGGATGACCGGATGGTCGGGACTTTGCGCGTAGGTCGCCACGCGGCGCAAGATGTGGCGCGTGTCATACGCCGCCGAGAGCAGCGAGTCCAGAAACAGCCCGGCGTCCACATGATGCGAACAGCAGAAGCTCGCCAGCGTGCCGCCGGGTTTTAACAGTTTCAACGCGCGCAGATGAATCTCCTTGTAGCCGCGCAACGCATCCGGCACGGACGCGCGGTTGCGGGTGAACGACGGCGGATCGAGGATGATGAGGTCGAAGCGCGGGATGACGCGTTCGTGCGGTTTGACGGCGGTGTTGTTCTTGAGCCAGTCGAAAACATTGATGGCGTCGAAGGAGCATTTGTCCGCGAGGCCGTTGGTGGCGGCGTTGCGCTTGGAGGCTTCAATCGCGTCGGTGCTTTGATCCAGAAAATGAACGTGCGCCGCGCCGGCACGGGCCGCGTGCAGACCGAACCCGCCGAGAAAGCTGAAGCAGTCGAGCACTTGCCCGCCTTTCGCAAATTGAGAGACGGCCTGGTAGTTCGACTGCTGATCCAGATACATTCCCGTCTTGTGGCCGCCGAGCAAATCGGTTTCAAACTTGAGTCCGTTCAAGTTCACGGTGATGGTTGGAGTCCAAGCTTTAGCTTGTTCCCCCGGAGCAATCCCGCGTCCGGCGGGACTGGACTCCAACAAAACGCCGTTGGATTCAAGCAAGCCTTCAAACTTGCGGGACGAGACATCGCTGCGTTCGAGGATGGCGCGCGGGGAAAAGATTCTTTGCAGCGCGGCGACGATCATCGCCTTGCGCTGGTCCATGCCGAGCGCGGAAATCTGCACGACGAGCACGTCCTCGTATTTGTCCACGATGAGGCCGCTCAAGAAATCGCTCTCGGCGTTCACGACGCGGAACGACGTGGCGTT
>JAYVCM010000057.1:0-11494 GCA_043749955.1 Limisphaerales bacterium
ACGGACGGCGCCTCCATTGACACCTCATTCATCCTGGATTTGGATTTGGTGGACCGGGTGGAAGTTATCCGCGGGCCGAGCGCAGTGCTTTACGGCAACAACGCTTTCTTCGGAGTGATCAATGTGATCACCCGGAAGGGCCGGCAGTTGGACGGCTTCGAAGCTTCCGGCGAATATGGCGAGTTTGATACTTACAAAGCTAGGATGAGTTATGGCAAGCAGTTCAAGAACGGAATCGAGCTGCTGCTGTCCGGCACCTATTACGAGAGCGCCGGTGAGGATCGCCTGTTCTATAAGGAGTTCAACACGCCGGCGCAAAACCACGGCGTGGCGCAGAACCTGGATGGCGACCAGTCCGGCAGCCTCTTCGGCTCGCTGACCTATGGCGATTTCACCGTGGAGGGGGCGTTCAACCGGCGCGAGAAAGTCAATCCTACGGCGCAATTTGGAACCGCCTTCAATGATCCGCTCCTGCGCACCACGGATGTTCAAAGCTATGCCGCGCTGAAATACGCGCATAGTTTCGCGCATGATTTTGATGTGTCCGCCCAGCTTTATTATGACCGTTACAACCATGAGATTGGTTATCCCTTCGGCCCAAAAATTTTCTTCCTGGAGCAGGACATGGGCGAATGGGCGGGCGCAGAAGTGCAGCTCAACAAACGCTTGTGGGACCAGCACGTTATCACCATCGGCGCAGAATACCGGAACGACTTTAATCAGGAGCAGGCCCTGACCGGTGAGCCGCGGATTTCCCGCACGCGGGAAAGCCACGGCGTCTTTGTTCAAGGTGACCTGGCCTTGCGCAAGGATCTGCATTTCGAGGGCGGCGTGCGCTATGACCAATATGGCGATTTCGATCCCGCGTTCAATCCGCGCCTGGCCTTGATCTACAATCCGGTGGAGTCGTCCACGTTGAAAGCCATTTACGGGACGGCCTTCCGCGCGCCGAATTTTTCGGAGTTGAGCGATCCGCGTTCCCAAGCCATCAAGCCCGAGGAGATCACCAGTTATGAACTGGTTTATGAGCAGGAAATCGGCAGGCATCTGCGGACCTCCGCTTCCGTCTTCTATAACGAGATGCAGGACCTGATCATTTTTAACAACGGGAACTACACCAACTTCAACGCGGAGACCAAGGGCCTGGAGCTGGCGCTCGAAGGTTTCTGGACCAACGGCATCCGCTGCCGCGCAAGTTATTCGCTGCAGGACACCGAGGATCATCTGGTGGTCTGGGCGATGCCGGATTCCCCCAGCCACCTGGTCAAGTTGAATGTGAGCGTGCCGCTGATCCCCGACAAGCTCTTCGCGGGTTTGGAATTCCAATACACCAGCGGTCGCCGCTCCCTGAACACCATGACCGATTCCAGCGGCCAGCTCGTCACCGTGCAAGGCATGGATGCGGACGGATTTGGCATCGTCAACTTCACATTGTTCAGCCAGCACCTGGTCAAAAACCTGGATCTCTCCGCCAGCGTTTATAACCTGCTTGACACACGCTACGACGATCCCGCCTCGCGGTCCCATGCGCAGGATCGGATCAGGCAGGCCGGGCGCAGCTTTCGTCTGAAAGCCACCTATCGGTTTTGAAGCGCGGAGTTGGTTGCGAGTTTTGTGAGTTGAGAGTTGAGAGCCCGGCCGCTCAACGCACACGCCTCTCACCTCTCAACTCAAAATCCTCTCAACTCCCCCGCCCCGCAGCCCATGGCACACGAGTAGCTAAAGTTCGGATGTGATCAGTTCCATAAACAGATTGCTCTTGGTGCGGCGGCTGAAAAAGACGGCGATTTACTCGCTGTTCTTCAGTTCCCTGCTTCCGCTGCTCTGTTTGGCCGGCGGCCCGCCCCCGGTCATCACTGTCCAACCTACCAACCAGACTGTCCTGTTAAATGGCAGTGTGTCCTTTCAAGTGACGGCGACCAGCGGGACGGCGTTGTCCTATCAGTGGCTCAAGAACGGCGCGACCATTTCCGGGGCGACGCTGAACAGTTTCACCATGGCCAACGTGCAGACGGCTAATGCGGCAATTTATTCGGTGCAAGTGGTCAATGGTGGCGGCACGGTCTATAGCTCCAACGCGACCTTGACGGTTCTGGTGCCAGCGGGAATTACGAACCAGCCCCAGAGCCAGACGGTGGTGCAGGGTCAGAACGTTTTGTTCTCCGTGGGGGCGAGCGGCACGGCACCGTTGACTTACCGTTGGAATTTCAACGGCACGAACTTGTCCGGCGCCACGAATGCCACGCTGTCGCTCACCAATGTTCAGGCGGCGCAAGCCGGCAGTTATCTGGTGGTGGTGACCAACTCCTGGGGTTCGGCGACCAGCCTGGCGGCGGCGTTGACGGTGAATGTTCCGCCGAGCATCACGACCCAGCCGCCGAGCCAAAGTCTGGCCCATGGTCAGACCGCTTCGTTCACCGTCCTGGCCGGCGGCACAGGCCCGCTCCTCTACAACTGGTATTTTAACGGAGCTTTATTTGCCACGAGCGGCGGGGGTTCAAGTTCAACCATCACGATAACCAATGTTCAAAATTCTGACGCCGGCATCTATACGGTGGTGATAAATAATTCCTGGGGATCGGTGACAAATTCCAACGCGGTTCTGACGGTTGACGTCCCCGCAGGGATCGTCAGCCAGCCTTTCAGCCAGACGGTGACGACGGGTTCCAACGCCGTCTTCTCCGTCGTGGCGAGCGGCACGGCGCCGTTCAGCTATCAATGGACTTTCAACGGTGCCAGTCTGCCCGGTGCCACCAATGCGACGCTGACGCTCACCAATGTCCAGGCCGGCAACGCCGGCGACTACGCCGTGACCGTGATGAACTCCTGGGGTTCGGTGACGAGCGCGGCGGCACCGCTGCTGGTGTTGACCGGCTGGTTGCGCGTCGTCGTCAACATCAACGACAGCGGCGCGGGGTCATTGCGCCAGGCCATTCTGGACACCCGCGGCGGCGGCTCCGTGCTGAAGACCATCGCCTTCAACCTCACCAACGCCCCGGTCGGCGGCCGCTACACAATCAATCTGTTGTCCGCGCTCCCGACCCTGACGAACTACACGGCCATTGACGGCTACACCCAGCCCGGCGCGAGCCGGAACACGCTGGCCGAAGGCAACAACGCGGTCATCAAAATCATTCTCTCGGGCACCGCCGCTTCCGCCGCCAACGGCTTGAACATCAGTCTCCCCGGTTGCGCCGTGTCCGGGCTGGCGATTGTGAACTTCCCCGGGCATGGCCTCTACCCGAGCGGTTCCGGCAACGCGGTCATCCAAGGCAATTTCATCGGGCTGGATCCGGATGGCGTCACGGCGCGCGGCAACAGCGGCATGGGCATCCGCGCCACGGCGAAGGGGACGGTCATCGGCGGCACGGCCCCCGGGCAGCGCAACGTGATCTCCGGAAATTTCAGCGGCGGCATTCAGCTTCAAAACTCGGAGGAAAATGTGGTTCAGGGAAATTTCATCGGCACGGACGCGGCCGGAACCCTGGCGCGTGGCAACACCGGCGTCGGGGTGGATGTCCGCGGCGTGAATTCATACGGCAACCTCATCGGCGGCACCAGCTCCGGCGCCGGCAACCGGATAGCCTTCAATACCCAGGCGGGGGTCTGGGTCACGGACGCCGTCAACAACGCGGTGCTCGGCAATTCCATTTTCGCCAACGGCGGCCTCGGCATTGATCTCGGCGCGGCGGGGGTGCAACCCAACGATGCGGGCGATGCGGACAGCGGCGCGAACAATCTCCAGAACTATCCCGTGCTCGGCAGCGTGACGAACCGGGGCGGCAGCCTCCAAATCATCGGCAGCTTGAACAGCCTCACGAACAAGACCTACCGGCTGGAGTTCTTCTCCAATCCCGGGCCGGTCGCCGCCACCAACAGCGAGGGCCGGCACTTCCTCGGAGCCACCACCCTCACCCTCGCCACCACCGCGACCGGGAATTTTACGGCGACTTTCCCGTCGCTTGACAGCGGCGACACGGTGGTCATCGCCACCGCCACCGATCCCACGAACAACACGTCGGAATTTTCGCCCGCTGCCGCCATCGTCACCAGCGTCAACGCTATCCTGACGCTGACCACCCAGCCGCAAAGCCAGACGGTCACCGCCGGCCAGAATGTTTTGTTCTCGGTGGCGGCGGGCGGCACCACGCCGTTCAGCTATCAATGGACATTCAACGGCGTCAACCTGGACGGGGCGACCAATGCGATGCTGACGCTCACCAGTGTTCAGGCGAGCCACGCCGGCAGCTACTCCGTGATCGTGACGAATGTGGCCGGTTCCGTGACCAGCTCCAACGCGACGTTGACGGTCAATGTTCCGCCGACGATCGCGCCCCAGCCGTTGAGCCAGACGGCGACCGCCGGACAAAATGTTTTGTTCTCCGTCGGGGCGGGCGGCACGGCCCCGTTCAGCTATCAATGGACTTTCAACGGGACTAACTTGGCCGGGGCGACCAGCTCGACGCTTGCTCTCACCAGTGTTCAAACGAATAACACCGGCACTTACTCGGTGGTGGTGACTAACGTCGCCGGTTCTGTGACCAGCTTCGGCGCGACGTTGACGGTGAATGTTCCCGCGAGCATCACGACGCAGCCGTTGAGCCAGACGGTGACCATCGGACAAACTGTTTCGTTCTCGGTCGTGCCCGGCGGCACTGCGCCGTTCAGCTATCAATGGACTTTCAACGGGACTAACTTGGCCGGGGCGACCGGTTCCACGCTCACCCTCAACAATGTTCAGACGAATAACGCCGGCACTTACTCGGTGGTGGTGACTAACGTCGCTGGTTCTGTGACCAGCTCCGGCGCGACGTTGACGGTCAATGTCCCCGCAGGCATCACGACCCAGCCGTTGAGCCAGACGGCGGTCGCCGGACAAAATGTTTCGTTCTCGGTCATGCCCGGCGGCACTGCGCCGTTCAGCTATCAATGGACTTTCAACGGCACCAATCTCGACGGGGCGACCGGTTCCACGCTCACCCTCAATAGTGTTCAGACGAACGACGTCGGCACTTACTCGGTGACAGTTACCAACGTCGCCGGTTCCGTGACCAGCTCCAGCGCGACGTTGACGGTGAATGTTCCCGCGAGCATCACGACGCAGCCGTTGAGCCAGCCGGTGACCGTCGGACAAAATGTTTCGTTCTCGGTTGTGCCCGGCGGCACGGCCCCGTTCAGCTATCAATGGACTTTCAACGGCACCAATCTCGACGGGGCGACCAGCTCCACGCTCGCGCTCAATAACGTTCAGACGAACAACGTCGGCGCTTACTCGGTGACGGTGACAAACGTCGCCGGTTCCGTGACCAGCTTCGGCGCGACGTTGACGGTGAATGTTCCCGCAAGCATCACGACGCAGCCGTTGAGCCAGACAACGACCGCCGGACAAACTGTTTCGTTCTCGGTCGTGCCCGGCGGCACCGCCCCGTTCAGCTATCAATGGACTTTCAACGGCACCAATCTCGACGGGGCGACCGGTTCCATTCTCACCCTCAATAGTGTTCAGACGAATAACGTCGGCGCTTACTCGGTGACAGTGACCAACGTGGCCGGTTCCGTGACCAGCTCCAGCGCGACGTTGACAGTCAATGTTCCGGCGAGCATCACGACGCAGCCATTGAGCCAGACGGTGACGAGGGGATATAACGTGGTCTTCGCGGTCGTGGCGGGCGGCACCGCCCCGTTCACCTATCAATGGACTTTCAACGGCACCAATCTCGACGGGGCCACCAACTCGACGCTCAATCCCGCTCCGAGCGGGATTCAGACGAATAACGTCGGCAGCTACTCCGTGATCGTGATGAACATTGCCGGCTCGGTGACGAGCGCGGTGGCGACGCTGACGGTCAATGTTCCGCCGAGCATCACGAACCCGCCGCACAGCCAGTCCATGGCGTCCGGTCAGAACACATCGTTCTCGGTCGAGCCGCGCGGCACCGCGCCGTTCAGCTATCAATGGCGTCATAACGGGGCGAATCTGTCCGGGGCCAACAGTCCCACCCTCGTCCTCAATAATGTTCAGCTGGCGGCGGTCGGCAGCTACACGGTGGTGGTCACGAACGTGGCCGGTTCGGTGATCAGCGCGTCCGCGATGTTGATGGTGACGAACCCCATCATCACCCTGTCCGTCGTCAGCGGCGCCGCCATGACTCCCAGTGGGTTCACCTTCCAGTTGTCGGTGCCGGTGGGAATCACCTACGTCATCCTGGCCACCACCAACCTCCAGGATTGGACGCCCATTTCCACCAACGTCTCCCTGACGGAAAGCGTCATGTTTACTGATGTCGCCGCCACCAACCACCCGTCGCGGTTTTACCAGGTGCTGGTGCCGAATCCTTGACCCCCTCCCGGCATAAGCTCCCGGATGGCGGAAGGCTGGCGGTAGTGGGACCGGCCTCCAGCCTGTCCAGTTGCGCCCGCCATCGCGAAATTTTTTCCCGGGTCATTCACCACCGCCGACCGACGGCAAGCTGGTTCCAAACAAAAAAAACCGGGCGGGGCTTCGCCAATCGCCCAGTTAGCTTTCCGGTTTGGCCAGCCATGCAGAATTTATCAGGCATCAATTTTTTGCCGGTGCAAATCACTTGCGCGGGTGGTTTCAATCCATTAGATACAACGCCGACGGGAGCAACTTATGGCGACTTACACCATCATCGGCGGCGATCAAAAAGAATACGGCCCGGTTTCGGAAGGCGACATCCGGCAATGGATCGGCGAGAGCCGGTTGAGCGTGGAGTCGCTCGTGAAGTCGGACGCCGACGCCGCGTGGCGCACGCTGGGGTCGTTCCCGGAGTTTGCCCCGCTGTTTGCCGCCGGCGCGCCGGCTCCAATCGCGCCGCCCTACGCGCCCGCCCGGCCCGGCGACGGAAATTTTCTGGAACGGGATTACGAACTGGACATCGGCGGCTGCGTGACGCGCGGCTGGGAGGTGTTCAAAACCAACCTGGGCCCGCTGTTCGCCTGCAGTTTGATCGTGGGAATCATCGCCATGGTTTTTGGCGGCGGGTCGAACGCGCTCCTGACGCTCGTCCTGCCGAGGAGCTGGTTCGCCTCGGAAATTTTCCACCAGGGTTTCAACCTGTTTTCAACCGCGCTGGTGGCGGTGGTCGTGGGGCCGTTGATGGGCGGGCTGTATCACGTTTTCCTCCAGGCGGGCCGCGGCCGGCCGGTGGAGGTGGGCGAGGTGTTCCTCGGGTTCCAAAAAAATTTCAAGCAGCTCTTCCTGGGCTATCTGGCCGTGGCGCTGCTGGTCGGCGTCTGCCTGATTCCCTACAACGTGGTGAATGATTTGAAAGTCCTCCCCCTCGTCGAGCAGATGCAGCACACGCCGCCGACGGAAGTTCAGAACCTGCTGCCGCAGATCGGATCGGCCTTCGTCGCCACGCTGCCGATCCTGCTGCTCTGCCTGATTCCGGTGACCTATCTCTCGGTCAACCTGCAGTTCACGCTGCCGCTCATCGTGGACAAGGAGATGGAATTTTTGCCGGCGATGAAGGCGAGCTGGAAAATGGTGCACAAACATTGGTGGCATGTGTTCGGGCTGACGGTGGTCGTGGGGCTGGTGAGCGTGGCGGGAATCTTGGGCTGCTGCATCGGCATTATCTTCACCCTTCCCATCGGCATCGCGACGATGTTGACCGCCTATGAAACCATCTTTGCCGCCGGAAAAAAATAGCCGGGTCGCCGCGCGCAACGCCGCCATGATGAACCTGCTGGCCACGCCCGGCCTCGGTTCGATCGTCGCCCGGCGGTGGATCGCCGGCACCGGGCAACTGGCGCTGGCCGTGGCCGGCTTCACCATTTATTTCCTCTGGTTCATCCAGCAGATGCACCAGCTCTATGGCCAGATTGACGACAGCGTGCCGGTGCATTCTGTGGCCTGGATCGCACAGCTCGGCGGCGGGCTGTTCGCGCTCGCGTGGCTGTGGTCGCTCGTCACGAGCGTGAGCCTGATGCGCGCCGCCGCGCAGGCAAACCGCCAACCGCCCGCCATGTTTCCCACCGGAAAAATCAAGGTGGACGAACCGACGCCCTCCGCCGGTTTCGCTGCGTTGCCGGAATGGCAATCTGATGGCGAAATCATTTCGCGCACATTTGTCTTCCCGGATTTTCCCGCCGCGATGACGTTCATCAATGCCGTCGCGGAACTCGCCGAGTCGGCGCAGCATCACCCCGACATTGATGTGCGCTGGAACAAAGTCACGCTCGCGCTCACCACGCACGACGCCGGCGGACTGACGGAAAAAGATTTCGCGCTCGCGCGCCAATGCGATGCGCTGGCAAAACCGGCGGCTTGAACCCGCTCCGCTTTTTCCCGGCCCATGAACCGGGGTGCATCGTGACACTGTTCTTGGCGCAACCCCGGGAGCGCCGGCATCTTGCCGGCGAGTTAGCGTTCAAACCCGCCAGCACCCGCCGGCTGGAAGCCGGCGCTCCCAGGCGGCTCGCTCCGGTTCAGGGGAACCAATCGCGGGCCTTGGCGGCGCGTGGAATCTCCCCCCTCGGGGGGAAAGCCAGATGTCATACCATTTCCCAATGACAAACGGCAGATTGGCGGCTGGTAGGGCGGCGCTGCCGCGCCGCTTCCCCGCAACAACGGTGATTCACACCAGCGTCGCGGCAGCGACGCCCTACCAACGCACCGATTGTTTTTGAGAAATGGCATCAGTCCCGCCACCCGCAAAACTATTTTCCGGCCGTCACTTTGGAAAATCTTCCGAAGCGCAACGCCAGCGTCGGCAGCACGAGCAGGTTTAGCGCGGTGGAGGTCACCAGTCCGCCGAGAATCACAATCGCCATCGGGCCTTCGATTTCGCGGCCCGCCTCACCGCTGCCGATGGCGAGCGGCAACAGGCCAAGGCCGGTCACGAGCGCGGTCATCAAAATCGGAATCAGCCGCTCGGTCGCGCCGCGCAACGCCGTTTCGATTCCCCACGGCAAATGTTCCTCGTTCACCAGATGCTCGAAGTGCGAGATCATCATGATGGAATTCCGCATCGTGATGCCGAACAGCGTCACGAAACCGACGAGCGTGCCGAGCGAGAGCGAGCCGCGTCCGTCTTCGCCAAAATAGCCTACGAGAAAAATCGCCAGCACGCCGCCGACCAGTGCGAACGGCAGGTTCGCCAGCACCAGCAGCAGGTGGCTCGCTTTGCGGAACACAACCGCCAGCAGCAAAATGATCCCCGCCGTCGCCGCGAGCGAGTGCAGCAGCAGTTCTGCCTGCGCGTGTTTCTGTTGCTGCGCCGCGCCGCTGAACTCCGCATACACGCCCGCCGGAAATTTCACCTGCGCCGCGACCTGCTTTTGCGCGTCGGCCACGAACGACGCCACATCGCGCCCGGCCGGATTGCAGGTGATGGTCTGCCGCCGCCGCGCGCCGTCGTGCAGAATCGAATCGCGTCCGGTCGTGAGAAAAACATCCGCCAGTTGCTTCAGCGGCATCCGCGCGCCCTGCGGACTGCTCACGAGCAAATCGCCAATGGATTCGGGCTGTTGCCGCGCGGAAGGCTCCAGGATCACCGTCACGTTGAAAACTTTTGCGCCCTCGTAGGTCTGCGCCACGACCTCGCCCTGATACGCGGTGCGGACGGCCTCCAGCACTTCCAGCGGACGAAACCCAAGCTGCGTGAGCCGTTCCGGCCGCAAACGAATCGTCACGCGCGGCGCGCCCGGCGGCGCAGAAACTTGCACGTCCGCCGCGCCGGAAACTTTGTTGAGCGCGGCGGCGACTTCGCCCGCCTTCGCGTCCAGCACGTCGAGGTCGTCGCCAAAAATGTTCACCACCACCTGCGCCGTTTCGCCCGCGATGGTTTCGCCGATGCGGTCGCCGAGGAACGTCATCACCTCGCTCTGGACGCCGGGATATTTCTTGAGCGTGTCGCGGATTTCATTCTGCACTTTTTCCTGGTCCTCGCCCGCCGTCGGCTTCAGTTCGACGTGCATCTCCGCGCGATGCGTGCCCCAGGTGTCCTCGCCGCCCTCGGCGCGGCCGATCTGTTCCTCGACGCTTTTGATCTGCGGGATTTTTTTCAACTCCGCCGAAATCTGTGTGCCGAGCCGTTTCATTTCCTCCAGCGACGTGCCGGGCGCCATGGTCAGTTGGACAACAAAATGGCCTTCGCGGAAATCCGGCAGAAATTCGCCGCCAAAAAACGGCAGCGTCGCCACCGCCGCGATGAAAGAAACCAGTCCGGCGGCGATGATGGTTTTGGGATGCCCGCTGATTTTTCCCAGCGCGCGGCGGTGAACGGATTTTAATTTGCGGAGATAAACCGGTTCCTCATGCGGCTGGTTTCGTGAAAGCAGGGCGAGGCAAAGCGCCGGCGTGACCGTGAGTGCGACCAATAACGATGCGAGATTCGCGAGGATGAAGGCGATGCCGAGCGGCCCGAAAAATTTCCCCTGCAGGCCCGTCATCGTCAGCACCGGCACAAACACCATCGCCACGACGAACGTGGCATAGACCACCGAGTTCCGCACTTCGAGCGTGGCGTTCAGCACGACGCGGAAAATTTCCGACGGAGCGCCGGTCTCCGACCCGGCTCGTTGGAGTTCACGCTTTAGCGTGCCGTCCGAACAAGCTGAAGCTTGAACTCCAGCATTTTCGAGCCGTGCCGGAGGCCGGCGTTCCCGCAGCCTGCGCAAAATATTTTCCACCGTGATGATCGCGTCATCCACCACCACGCCGAGCACCGCCGCGAGCCCGCCGAGCGTCATCGTGTTCAGCGTCACGCCGAAACGGTCCAGCACCACCACCGCCGCGAGCAGCGAGAGCGGAATGGCCGTGAAGCAGATCAGCGCCGTCCGCAAATCGAGCAGAAACAAAATCAGCACCACGCCCACCAGCACCGCGCCGAGCAGCAGCGAGGTTTTCATGTTGCGCAGCGCGATCTCGATGAACGTCGCCGGCCGGTGTAGCGCCGGCGTGTATTGGATTCCCTCCGCTGCAAACACCGGCTTCAAATCCTCCAGCGCCGCCTCGACCGCACGCGTGACCTGCATCGTGTTCGCGCCGTATTGGCTGGAGGACGTCATCAGCACGCCGGGTTTGCCGTTGATGATGGCGTCGCCAAATTTCGGCTCCGCGCCCTCGATAACAATCGCCACGTCGCGCAGGCGGATGCTGCGTCCGCCGCGCTGCGTCACGACCACCTCGCCAAGCTGCGCCGCCGTGAGCGACTGGCCTTCGGTCTGCAGCACGAGCCGTTGCGCCGCCGTTTCCACAAAGCCTGCACCGCGCACACCGGTCGCCGCGCTCGCCGCGCTGGAAACATCCTGGACGGAAATCCCAAACGCGAGCAGGCGGTCCGGTCGGATTTGAACCTGCATCTGCCGCACTTCGCCGCCATAAGTTTTCACCGCCGCCACGCCGGGAACGGAAAGCAGGCGCGGCCGCACCGTCCAGTCCGCGAACGTCCGCAGCGCCATCGGCGAAATTTTTTCCGATGTCAGCCCGAACTTCAGCAGGTCCATCGTGGACGACGTGAGCGGC
>JAYVCM010000058.1:0-5211 GCA_043749955.1 Limisphaerales bacterium
TGGGCCTAACCCGTCTTGATGGACACCGTGGCGGTGGTGGGCTAAAAGAAAGTGCCCATGAATAAAAACTCACCGACTGAACCTTCCCTCGCCGTGGCCGCCACTGCGGCTCCGCAAAGTAAACGCTACGACGCGGCCTTCAAGCAAGCCGCCGTGGAGAACTGGATCCAAAGCCGCAAGTCCGGCACGCAGATCGCCGCCGAACTGGGCATCAGCTATCCGAGCCTGAAGGAGTGGAAGCGCAACTACGCCGGCTCGGCGATGCCCGAACACGGTGACCTGGCCGCCGAGAACCGCACGCTGCGGGCGGAACTCGCCCGGGTGCGCGAGCAGCGCGACATATTAAAAAAAACGGTGGGTATCTTCACCGAACCGCCGCCCAGCGCTACGAAACCATTGAAAGCATGAAAGCCGACCATGCCCTGACCGCCCTCTGCGCGGCCTTTGCCGTGAAGCGCAACGGCTATCACGCTTGGGTCAAAGCCGAAGCCAGCGAACGCGAACGCACCGACGCCGCGTTGCGCGTGCAAATCCGCACCGTGCATCAGCAGCATCGGGGCCGCTACGGCGCGCCGCGCATCCAGGCGGAACTGGCGGCCCAGGGCCACCGGCACGGGTGCAAACGCATCGCGCGACTGATGCGTGCGGACGGACTGCGCGGCCTGTGCGCCCGCCGGTTCGTGCCACGGACCACGCAGAGCGACCACGACCAGCCCATCGCGCCGAACCGGCTGGCCGTGCAACCTGCCCCCACCGCAGTGAACCAGACGTGGGTCACCGATCTGACCTATGTGTGGACGGCGGAAGGCTGGCTGTATGTGGCGGTCCTGCTGGATCTGTGGAGCCGCTGCGTCGTGGGCTGGGCCACCGGCGAAACCCTGCACGCCCGCCTCGCCACGCGGGCCTTGCAGATGGCCCTGCAGCATCGCCGCCCCGCCCACGGGCTGCTGCATCACAGCGATCGCGGCGTGCAGTATGCCAGTGGCGAGTATCGCGCCCAGCTCACGGCCGCCGGCCTGACCGCGAGCATGAGCCGCCCTGGAAATCCCTACGACAACGCCGCGATGGAAAGCTTCAATGCCACCTACAAACGCGAATGCGTGGGCCTGGCCACCGCACGTGGCGGCTACGCCACCCGCGCCGAAGCGACCAACGATTTTTTCGACTACGTTGAAAAATACTACAACCGGGTGCGGCGCCACAGCGCCCTCGGTTTCAAATCCCCTGTGGACTTTGAACAACAAACCAACTAAATCATAACCATGCCCACCACCGCCACGGTGCCCATCAAGACGGGTTAGGCCCACTCCAGCATTCATATGCCCAATTACACGATTCACAGAATGCCATAATGACCATAGGAGAAAGTGCATTCATAATTGTCGAGTATGGTTTTTCTTACGCCACCTTCACCGAAAAAATCTCCGGGCTGATGACGCCTTCGGAAACGCGTGTCACGCTGCCAGTCATCAGGATGTCGAAGCCGTCGCGGATCTCGATCTTGATGATGCCGCCGGGGCAATGCACGGAAATGTTTTTATCCACGAGGCCGAGCTTGTGCGCCACCGCCGCGCTCGCGCTGCTGCTGCTGCCGCTCGCCAGCGTGTAGCCCGCGCCGCGTTCCCAAATCTCAATCTGGATGTTCGCGCGGTCGAGGACTTTTAGGAACTGCACGTTGGTCTTGCGCGGAAAGTTGGGATGCGTCTCCAGTCCCGGCCCGAACTTGTGCGCGAGGTCGGCGCTGATTTCCGAAAGCGGCAGGACGCAATGCGGATTACCAATGGTCGCGGCGCAGTAGGTGAACTCGCCTCCACCGACAGAAATTATTTCATTGATGACTTCGCGTTTTGCGCCGGTCACGGGAATTTTCTCGCTGTCGAAACTGACCTTGCCCATCTCCACGCGCACCATCGCGCCGCCGTCGAACACCGTCGAGCGCACGAGGCCGCCGTCGGTCTGGATGGCGAACTCGTCGTTGCCCACGAACTTGGTGTCCCAGAGATAGCGCGAGAAGATACGGAGGCCGTTGCCGCTTTTTTCGGCGATGCTGCCGTCGGGATTGTAAATCTTCAGCGCGCACTTGGCGGTGGTGGAGGGCAGGGGGCCGAGGAGAATTCCATCCGAGCCGACGCCGAAGTTGCGATGGCAAATCGTTTTGACCTGCTCGGTCGTAAGCGGCGCGGACAAATCTTTTGGGTTGATGACGATGTAGTCGTTGCCGAGCGCGTGGTATTTGGTGAAAGCAATTTGCATCGGCGCAACATAACAATTTAATTGCGTGGTGTAAAAACAGAACTCGCGATGATGAATCCGACGGAGCACATCATAATTGCTTGGAGGGCTAAACGCGCCATCCAAGAATCCCAAAGGGATTCCGGCACAAAGCCCAGGGTCGCGAGGAACGAGCCACCCTGGGTTAATCGTCGGGAGAAAATCACAACCCCAACGGGGTTGCGGCTTGGGAGAACATCGTCGGGCCACAACCCCGTTGGGGGTTGCTTTCCTTGGCATAGCGTTCCCAAGGTAGCTCGTCCCTCGCAACCTTGGGCTGAAGGACGCAATCCCTTTGGGATTGAGCAACCAGCCTGGTTCTCAAGATCCCGGATGCACCCAGGCGGTATAATATAATTTTACAGCGGGAAAAACTCATGGCGGATTTCCCCGCCTTTGCAATGCAGCATGGCCACGCTGCGTTCCGTGCCGAGCTTGGGTTTGCCGGAATAGCCGGGATTGAAATAGAAAATCCCATTTACCGTATCGGCAAATCTCTTGTGCGTGTGGCCGAAGACCACGACGTCCGGGTGATGGCGTTTGAGCTGCACCGCCAGTTTTTCTGACGGGTCAAACGGGTTGACGATGTGATGCACGAGAAATTTTTTATCCGCCAGCGTGACGACTTCCGTTTCCTTGTAGGCGAGGCCAAGGTCGGTGTTGCCCAGGACGGTGGTGACGGGCGCGATGATTTTTAATTCGAGTTCAATCATCGGTTCGCCGATGTCGCCCGCGTGCAGGATGTGGTCCACGCCGGCGAAAAGTTTTTCCACGCGCGGGTCGAGCCAGCCGTGGGTGTCGGAGATGACGCCTATTTTCATGAAAAATGATGCGTGATGCGTGATGCGTGAAAAGAATTTGCGGACGCGTATTTCTTTTTTCACGCATCACGCATCACTCGTCACACCTTGGCTTCCTCCGGTTCGGCCTCGGCCTCGGCGGCCGGCTCACGAACGCCGGCAGTTTTTTCCGCCGGTGATTCGGAGGCGAGCTTTTCCGTGGCGACAAACAGCGCGGTGAACAGTCCGCCGCTCAAGAGTGTATAGCGGAAAAATTCCCACGTCGAAGGATAGCCGCCCGTGCCTTGGGTCAGCGCTCTAATCCAGCCGGCCAGGGTCTTGGTGTATTCAGGATTATGAAACGGATTGAACAGCCACGACGCGGTGTTGGTGATGAGATAAAACAGGATCGCGCCAAACAGCCCGCCGCCGACCAGCTTCAGCCACGACGCCTGCGGTTTGAAGCGGCGTCCGAGAAAAATCAGCCCGGCATACGCGACGTAGTTGAAGGCGAGGTTTTCCAGGTTCGCCAGATCCCAGACGCTGATGCCTTGCGACGCATAATAACAATTCAAGCCGATGTCCGTCGCCAGCATCACGCCGAGCGGCAGCCACCAGGCCGTGGCGCCGCGAAAATACACGCCGGCGCAGAACGCGAACGCATACGCCACGCTGAAATTCAACGGCATCAACCCCGGAATCCGCGAGAACGCGAACACCGCGATGAAGAGGACCGGCAAAATGATTCGGCTGCTTTTCAAGACGGCCATTTTAGCGCGAACCGCCGCAGTTTCAAATTCCGTTTGCAGGAAAATTATTCGGGCCGGAACGCCGATCTCCTGATCGGCTTGTTGCCAATGCGTGAACGCCTTGTGCCGATCGGAAGATCGGCGCTCCAAACATTACGAAGCCATTCTCAAGCCCGGCACCAACGGGGCTGCGGGCTTTTTATCTTGAATCAACTTTTGGATGACGGCCAGCAGCCGGTCTTTTTCGAGCGGCTTGGGGAAGAACGCCACGGCCCCGGCGGCCAGCGCGCGCGGTTCGGTCTCCGCCGCGCTGGCGCTGGAGATCAGGATGACCGGAATGTCCCTGGCCTCCTGCATCTTTTGCAGCCATTTGATCGCCCAGAAACCGTCGCGCTTTTCGTTGCCCACGGTAAAGTCGTCGGGAAAATTGATGTCGAGCAGAATGACATCCGGCTTTTCCTGGCGGACGACGGTGATCGCCTCGGTGATGTCGCCGGACATCAAAACCTTGAAGCCTTTGTCGCGGAACTGAAAATAGACCGCGCGCTGGATGATCGGGTTGTCATCAATCACCAGGATTTTGCCAAGAATGGCAACGGCCGGTTCGGTTTTCATGTTTGCAACCATGCCACATGGCATCGGCAAACCAGCGGCGGGCTTGAGGGATATTTATTCTCTCAAAAACAAAGAATCGTCAGCTTCTTCGGCCCGTGCGCGCCCAGGACCAAAATGCGTTCGATGTCGCCCGTTCGGCTGGGGCCGGTGATGAAGGAGATCATGCTCGGATAATTGTCCGCGAATTTCTGTTTCAACAATTCAAACGCGGCGGGCAGGTCGGCCACCAGTTGTTCGCGGCGCGCGAGCACGACGTGATGCGGCGGCAGCACGGACAACGCTCGTCCGCCCGCGCTGCGGTTCGTCACCAGCACGCTGCCGGTCTGCGCGACGAGCGCGTCACATTCGCTGATGCCCGCGTTGCACGCTTCGAGTTCGTGGACGTCGTAAGGCATGTCGGTCCGCAGAAAGGGCAGGTTCAACGGCGGGCAGATCAGATTCGTCAGATCGCCGGAATGGAGGGCCACGCGCTGCCAGCCTTCCGCATCGCGCAAGCGGACAAGTGCCTGCCGCATTTCTTCGGCGGAAGAATACAATTGAAAATCCGCCTTCAGCTCGGCGGCGTTCTTGGCGAACAGCGCGAGTTGTTCGTCAAACGTTTCACCCACCACCGGCAGCCAGCGGCGCGGTGTTGACGCGACTGACGGCGGCGCAGCGTGGCCGTGCGCGCCGGGTTGGGGAGCTTGCGTTTTCAGCGCCTCGCGGACGCGGGCTAAAATTTTTTCGCGTTCAGTCATTTAATGTAGGACGGGCGTCGCGCCTGTCTCATTTATCAATTCAAAAATTAGAGACAGGCG
>JAYVCM010000059.1:0-3756 GCA_043749955.1 Limisphaerales bacterium
GCGTAATTTCAAACCATGCCGATGACGCTGGATCAAATCGTGGAAGAAGCGAGCCACTTGCCGCGCGAGCAGGTCGCCGAAGTGGTTGACCGCCTCACGTCCGCATTGCAGACCGACGTTGCGCCGGAAATTGAGTCCGCTTGGAAACAAGAAACCCGTCGCCGCCTCGCAGAATTGGAAAGCGGCAAGGTTCAGGCCGTTCCCGGTGACGTGGTCAGCAGCCGCATCCGCAAAATCGTCGGGCGGTGAAACCGCACGCCTTCCATCCCGAAGCGGAGCAGGAATACGCGGAAGCCGCCAACTACTACACGCAGATTTATCCCGAACTCGGCGGACGTTTTTATGACGAGATGGAACGCCTCATTCAAGCGGTCCGCCGTGATCCAAAACGCTTCCATCGTTTCGACCCGCCAGCTCAAAGGCATTTCGGGAGCGTCTTTCCGTATGCAGTGATTTACGTCGAACAGCCCGGCCGCATCTGGATTCTGGCGATGATGCACATGAAGCGCCGTCCAGGTTATTGGAAAAGCCGCGTTTGATTTTCAACGCCGAGGATGTTCTTGTTTCTCCCGCTTCCACAGGAATTCCGCCAGCGCTTCGCGGGCGGCGGCGCGGCCAAATCACGGCTTCGTGCCCGCGATCCGGTTTTTCCGGTCGTGCCGGTTTAGTTTTTCCAACAGGCGCAGTCCGCGCGCCGGGTTGCCACGCGCGGCGGCGGCCAGAAACGCCGCTTCGGCCTCGCTCTGCGCGATGACCATGTCCGCCCACGAGTTGACCATTTGATTGATGCTCTGGCCGCTGCGGCTGGCGATCTGCCGGACGCGCTCCAGCTTGTGATTTCCGCGCCAGCGGATCAGCGACTTGGCCGGTTCAACCGGGCCGGGTTTTGGTTTCATAAAAGATAATGTTGTTTGAATTGCGCCGGCGTCAAAACTTTCATTCCCGCCGCCGCGAATTTTGCGGGCAGAAAATCTTTCACATTGAAAGTCACCAGCACGGCGGCGTTGCCGGCAATGGCCAGTTCCGCGATATGATTGTCGCCTTCGTCCGGCAGATTGGGCCGCCAGAGAAACCAGATTTGAACCCACAAACAAACAGCGGCAAAATCGTCCAGCAACTCGGCGCGTTCTTTGGCCGTGAGCGCGCAATCTTTCCACAAATCCGCGCGGCTCAACAAGTCGCGATATTCCAGCCAAAGCGCCTGCGCCATCAATGGCTGGTGCGCACGCCGCAGGCAGCTTTCCAAAACCAAACGGCTCGCGCCCGCTCCGCTCCGCAGGGCCGCCACAAAAACATTCGTGTCCTGGACGATTCTCACGGAAGCAAACTGCTATCACATACGATGGCAATCAAGATTATTTCTCCCGCTTCCACAAAAATTCCGCCAGCGCTGCGCGGGCGGCGGCGCGGCTCTCGTCGCATTTTTGAAAACCTTCACCGGTGGATTTGCAGCCGCAGAAATTGTGCGCCCGCGCCCGTCGTCACGTTGGTGGCAGCCGTGGCCGTGGCGTTGACGGATTGGTCGGGCGGCACGCCGACGGGAGTTGATTCGGAAACCGTCGCGCCGGGGACGTTCGTCACCCAGCCGCTCGCGGCGGTGAAGGTCAGCAGATTGCTCCAGCCCGACAGATCACCGGACCACTGCACCAGGTAAGTGACATCGCTCGCCGAAGTGTTGCGCGGAAAATGAAGCTGGAACTGCGGGCCGGCCAGATTGCCGGTGAACAAGTTTGTGCCGGCCACATTTGGGTCGGAAGCGAAGGCGTATTCCAAAAGATTCGCGCTGCTGTCCGCATCCGCGTCCGCCGCATCGCCCGCAATGGCGGCAGAGTTGGCGTTCGTGCCGAAGTGCGCGAGTTTCCAGACGCTCGTGGGCGGTTCGATGACGGTCAGCACCGCCGTCGCTTGCAAACCCAATGCCGACGCGGCGTTCGTGGGATTGCTCAAGGCCACGTTCACCGTCCGGTTGGACGAAGCTTGATTGTCGTTGAGGATTGGCACGGTGAAAATTTTCGCGCCCGCTTCTCCATTCGTCCAGTTCAGCACGCCGGCCACGCCGGTGAAATTCACGCCGTTCGTCGCCGTGCCGCCGGCGACCGTCGCATACGACACCTGCGCCGCGCCGTTCGTGCCGCCGCTGCGGTTCACCGTGATGGTCGCGGCCGGGTTGCTTTCCGGAACCGTGTAGGCCGCCGCACTGAATGAAAATGTTCCGGCGAGCAGGCCGAACACGGAAACGGAATTGGAGTTGCCCACAAAAACTTTTCCGTCGGCGACCATCGGCGCGGCGAACTTGGTGCCGTTGGTGAGCTGGTCGCGGCTCCCCGCCGCCTGGCTGCTGTTGTAGATCTCCGTCAAATTCGTGGCGTTGCAGGCCAGCAGCACGGCGGGCGTGCCCATCGCCAAGGCCCAGACGATGCCGCTGTTCGTTCCGTTCGCGGAGAGGCTCGTCGTCGCGCCAGGAAAAGCAAAGGTGCGGGCGGTGTTCGTCAGCACCCCGAGGCCGGACATTGCGCCGTTGGTCAGCGCGATGGCTTTCAGATTGTCTCCGTTGGCCGCGTAATAAATCCGGCCGTTGAAATAGGACGGCGTGCTGAACGAGGCCTTGATTTTTCCGATGTTGGTCTGCACGACGAAATCTAGGCTGGTGGCCGGATTAAAATGACTGTTGTTCGTCGTCAACTGGTCGCGGTTGAGCAGATAAATTTTGCCCGCCTTGCCCGCGCCCAGCAGCAGGCGCGGAAACGCCCCCGGCTGGTCGGGCAGCAGGATCATGCCGCCCGACCCCAGGTCCGTGTCGTTGAGGGCGAGCGTCGCCTGATCGTAAGGCGTGAAATAATCGGCCACCGCCAGGCCGTTCGTCGTCGAAAGTTTCAGGAAGCTGTCGCTGTATTCCGTTTTTCCCGCGTTGTTCGTGGCGTTGAAAATGCCGTTGCCGACTTCGAAATACAGGTTCGTGTTTTCATCCACGCACAAGCCGCCGCCGCCCATCCAGATGCCGCCTTCGCCGGCGTTTGCGCCATACGTGGCGACCGTGCTGTTCGGCGTCGTGTTGAAGACATAATTCGTGAGCAGCGTCAGATTGGTCGCATTGTAGCCCAGCAGCCAGCCATGATACGGATCCGTGTCCGCATAACCGGCAAAGGGGACATAAAGAATTCCGCCCGCCAACGTCAGCGCCGAGCGTTGCGAATGTTGCTTGGCGCTGAAACTCAACGTGCCGCTGACGCTCCCGACGCCGTTGCCGGCCACCGCCGCCGCGACCACCACCGGGCTGAAAGATTTCTCCGTGCCGTTGGTGAGGTTCAGCGCGTGCAGCCGGTGAAAATAATTCGTCGTCCCGCCGCCGGCTTCGCCCGTGAACGCATCCACATAGAGCGTGCCGGAGTTCAGGTCAATCACCGGCGTCCCGGTGATGCCGACGCGCGGCATGATGTCGGTGTAGGAATTGTTGTTGTAGCGCGTCCCGAAATTTTTGTTCGTGAACACGCCCGGAATCGTCGTCACCGCCGGCGGCCCGAGGTTCGTTTTCCACAGCAGCCCGCCCGCCGCGCCCGCGCTGTCCGCATCGAACGCATAGACCGTGTTGCTCTCCGTGGCGATGAAGCAGACATTGTGCACGCCTTTTCCCTGGATGTTCAAGCTGGGCACATACAGCGGCTGCGCATAAACGTAGCCGTCCACCGCGTAGGAAAACAATTTGCCGAACGTCGCCGAATTGACGTTCGTGAGGTTCAGGATCGTCTCGTTGGTGTT
>JAYVCM010000060.1:0-6230 GCA_043749955.1 Limisphaerales bacterium
CCGGCCACCATCACGATCGAGGCGACGAATGCGGGCGGCAACGCGGTCAGCTTCACCGTCACCGCCAACGACGCCGAAGACGGCGCGCTCACGCCGGCCGTGAATCCCGCCAACGGCAGCATCTTCGCACTGGGCACGAACATCGTCACCGCCACGGCAAGCGACACGCACGGCTTCAGCGCGACGAACACGTTTCTCGTCATCGTCCGGGACACGACCGCGCCGGTCATCACGCTCAACGGTGCGAATCCGTTGACGGTGGAATGTCACGGCAGTTTCGCCGATCCGGGCGCCACGGCCAGTGACATTGTCGCGGGCAGCGTGAGCGTGAACGTCAGCGGCAACGTGGACACCAACACCACCGGCGGTTACACGCTGACCTACATGGCGGACGACGGACGCGGCAACACGAATTCAATCAGCCGCACGGTGAATGTCACCGACACGCTCGCGCCGGTGATTTCGTGGAGCTTCACCAACCTGACGTTGAACGCGACGAGCAACTGCGCCGCGTTGATGATTAACGTGACCGGAACCAATTACATCCTGGCGAGCGACGCCTGCGTCGTCGGCGCGTTGACGATCACCCAGTCGCCGACGAACAACGCTTCGCTGGCCGCCGGCACGACGAATCAAATTGTCATCACCGTCGCCGACAGCACCGGCAACACCGCTCGCTCGACGAACTGGATTGTGGTGGCCGACGTGACCGCGCCGGTGATGGTCAGCCAGCCGATGAGCCTGACGAACAACGCTGGAACAACGGCCAGCTTCACCGTCGGCGCGACGGCTTGCACGCCGTGGAGTTGCCAGTGGTATTTCGGAATCAATCAGCTTGCAGGTGAAACCAACCACACGTTGAGCATCGCTTCGGTTGGCCCGGCGAATGTGGGCAGTTATTACGCGGCGGTGACCAGCGCGGGTGGCAGCACGAACAGCGGCTCCGCCACGTTGACGGTCACCTATCAAGCCCCAAACTTTGCGGGCGGACAAATGTTACCCGGCGCGGGCGGCTTCCAGTTGACGTTCTCCGGCGCGACGGGTCAGACCTATCAGGTGCTGGCCACCGCCGACCTGACCTCGCCGCTGTCGGCCTGGAGCGTCGTGGGCAGCGGCACGTTCGGCGGCACGAACGCCCTCTTCACCGACTCCGGCGCAACCAATCAACCCGGACGGTTTTACCTCATCGAATCACCGTGATCGCGGATTTCAATAAACCTCCGCGGCACGCGAAACGAAAAGTGTTTTGGCTCCCGCCGCCGCGCCTTCAATCGCAGCCGCCGAGGTGAAGAGGCTCTAAATTCTCCCGGCAAATTATTTTGAGCCTCCTCACGTCGGCTGCTACAACGTAAGGCGACATGACCGCCGCCCATTTCACAAACGACCTCAAAGCGATGCGCCGGGCGCTGGCGCTCGCCCGGCGCGGCTGCGGCATGACTTCGCCGAATCCGATGGTCGGCGCGGTGCTGGTGAAGAACGGGAAAATCATCGGGCGCGGCTGGCATCGGCGCGCGGGTTTGCCGCACGCGGAAATCGAGGCGCTCCGCGAAGCGCAAAAGCACGGCAACTCCACGAAGGGCGGGACCCTTTACGTCACGCTCGAACCGTGCTGCACGCATGGCCGCACGCCGCCTTGCACGGCCGCAATTATTTCCGCCGGAATAAAAAAAGTTGTCGTCGGCGCCACTGACCCGAATCCCAAACACGCGGGCAAAGGTTTCAAGATTTTGCAGCGCGCGGGGATTGAAGTGGCGAGGTTTGGAGTTCCGTCCCGCACTACGCGGGACGGCGCGGCGGCTGGACGACAACCCGACCGCCTGAAGGCGGAACTCCAAACCTTGAACGAGGCCTTCAATCACTGGATTGTCCACCGCACGCCGTTCGTCACCGTGAAGGCCGCGATGACGCTGGACGGAAAAATTGCGACGGCCAGCGGTGAATCCAAATGGATCACCGGCGAACCAGCCCGCGCGCACGGAATGAAATTGCGCCAGGGCAGCGACGCGATTCTCGTCGGCATCAACACGATTCTGGCGGACAACCCGGGCCTCACGGCAAGAACGAAGATGGAGGATGGAGGATGGAGGATGGCAAAGCTGATTCGCCGCATCGTGCTCGATTCGCTGGCGCGCACTCCGCTGGATGCAAAAGTGGTGAGCGATGAAAACGCGGCGCTGACCACGGTCGTCGTATGCAAGGCCGCGCCAAAGAACCGCGTGGCGGCATTGGCAAAACGCGTGAACGTCATCATTGCGCCCGTTTCCAAATCGGCAATCGGCAATCGGCAATTGATTTGAAGTGGCTGCTGAAAAAACTTGGCGCGGAAAACGTGACGAGCCTGCTGGTCGAGGGCGGCGGCGAGGTGAACGCTTCGTTTCTGCTCGGCGGCTTCGCGCAGCGCGTGGCGTTTTTTTACGCGCCAAAAATTCTCGGCGGTCGCGATGCCCGCAAAGGCGTCGCCGGTGAGGGTGCAAAAAATTTGAGCGAGGTCGTCCAGCTCCGCGACGTCGAGTGGCGCAGGCTGGGCGAAGATCTGCTGCTGACGGCGCGCGTTGGAGTTCAAGCTTTAGCTTGTTTTCCCCCGTCCCGTCCCGAAACTCTACGGACAAGCTGAAGCTTGAACTCCAACTGATATGTTCACCGGCATCGTCGAAGAAGCAGGCACGGTCGAGCGCATCCAGCCGGTGGCGAATTCCATCCGGCTCACGGTGCGTGTCTGCGGCCTCGCGCGCGGCCTCAAGCTGGGCGCGAGCGTGGCGGTGAACGGCTGCTGCCTGACGGTGGTGAAAATTTCGGCGCGCGGAAAATCCAGGCTGCTCGACTTCGACGTGCTGCAAGAATCCTGGCGGCTGACGAATCTGCAATTCACCAAAGCCGGTTCGCTCGTGAATCTGGAGCGTCCGCTCCGCGCCGACGGTGAGCTGGGCGGGCACTTCGTCACCGGCCATGTGGACGGCCTCGGGAAAATCATCCGCTGGGAGCGCTCCGGCAAGGATCACGTCCTCGACATCGCCGCGCCGCCGGACGTGATGCGCTACGTTGTCTGCAAAGGCTCGGTCGCGGTGGACGGCATGAGCCTCACGGTCGCCGCCGTGCAGAAAAAAAGTTTCCGTCTCTGGATCATCCCGCACACGTTTGAGGTCACGGCGCTGTGCGAAAGAAAAGTTGGCGACGCGGTGAACCTGGAGGCGGACCTGCTCGGCAAATACGCGGAGAAATTTCTCGCCGCACGCCGCAAAAAAAATCGCGCCGCATGACCTTTCGCGCCGCCGCCAAACTCGTCTGGTTCCTGTTTGAAGTCGTCGTCATCGTCGGCGATTACATTTTTACGACGGCGTTCGTGCCGGAAAAATCACGGCGCGTGGCGCGGGCGGCCTGGATGCACCGCGCCGGGCGGCGGCACCTGCGGATTTACAGTTGCACGGTCAGCGTCACCGGCCCGGTTCCCCAAAGCGGATTGCTCGTCGCCAATCATTTGAGCTATCTCGACATTCTGGTGATCGCCTCGATCACGCCGGCGGTTTTTGTTTCCAAATCGGAATTGCGCGGCTGGCCGCTGATCGGCTGGCTCGCGTCGCTGGGCGGAACGGTTTTCATCCGGCGCGACCGCCGCACGCACGTCGGCGCGGTGAACCGCGAGATTGAAGCGATCATGGCGGCGGGCGCGCTCGTCGTGGTTTTTCCCGAGGGCACCAGCACGAACGGCGATGAAGTTCTGCCGTTCCGTTCGCCCTTGCTGGAGCCGGTCACGACGGGAGCGCAGCCGATTGCCACCGGCTACCTGCACTACGAACTCGACGGCGGCGAGGCGCGCCACGAAGTCTGCTACTGGGGCGACCACGCTTTTTTTTCGCACGCGCTGAATCTCCTCGGCCAGCGCCGCGTGCGCGCGACGATGCGGTTCGGAACGTTTCAGCGGACGACGGCTGACCGCAAGGAGCTGGCGGTGCAGTTGCGCGCGGCGGTTTTGAAATTGAAGGCGGAAGGGCTGGCGCCCGCCTGACGTCTATTTCATGGCGCGTGGAGACGAAAGAATTGTTGCGTGCCGGCCGTGGTGATGCTCAAGGAGAAGTTGGTGCCGGCAATCCCGGGGAGATTGGTCACTGTGGCCCAATTGGTCGCGGTCACGGCGGCGGCGGTCGGCAGCTCCCAGCCGGCCGCGTTGGTGGTCCATGAAAGCGTGGCGTGGCGCGGGTCAGCCTGCCGGAGGTTGAGCCGGTCATTCTGTGATTCGCGGTGACAACCGGTTTACGGCGGCCGGGCGGGGCGAACGAATTGCGTTAATCCTCGGGACGGACGCTTTAGCTACTGCTTAAGGCGGAAGAAGGAGGCTTTGCCGTTTATCGTGTTGGTGAACCGGTAGTTCGTGCCGACAATGGTTATGCCGCTGGTGACATTGCTCCAGTTTACAGCGGACAGATTGGTGATGGACTGCAAGGCAAAGCCGGCGGCATTGGTCGGCCAGGAGAGGATGAATTGATTGCCAGCCGTGGTGATTCCAATCGGTGGCGGCACGGGCAGGCTCAAGGCGAACACGGTGCCATAGCCCAGGCCGCCGCCATGGTTCGCCGTCCCATACAGGATGTTGCCCGCTAAAATCAAACCCGCGTTCGGATTGGTTCCGTCGCTGTTCGTCCCCGCAGATTCTTCCGGGAAACTATGCAGGTTGGTAAAACCCGAGCCGTCGGTGTGGATGGCGAACACCGTGCCCTCGCCCGCACTGCCGCCGCCAATGGCCGTTCCATACAGGGTGTTGCCCGCCAAAATCAACCCACCATTCGGATTCAAGCCGTCGCTGTTGGCATAGGCTATTTCGTCGTCGGCGTTGGTGAAAATGGCAGCGCCGGCCGTGAACGTATGCAGGTTCGTGAAACCGGTGCCATCGGTGTTGACGGCGAACACCGTGCCATGGCCCGCACTGCCGCCGGCATAAGCCGTCCCAAACAGGGTGTTGCCCGCCAAAAGCAATCCGGCATGCGGATTGGCGCCATCGCGGTTGGTGGAATCAGGACCGGCGACGGCCGTGAAATTATACAGATTCGTAAATCCGGTGCCATTGGTGGTGATGGCGAAGACCATGCCATTGCCCGAACCGCCTCCATTCGCGGCCGTCCCATACAGGGTGTTGCCGGATAAAATCAAACCGGCATTCGGATTCGCTCCATTGCTGCCGGTGAAAGTATGCAGGGTGGTAAAACCCGTGCCATTGGTGCTGACGGCGAACACCGTGCCATTATCCAAACTGCCGGCATGCCCGGCGGTGCCATACAGGGTTCCGCCTGCTAAAATCAATCCCGCATACGGATTGGCCCCGCCGCTGACCGTGCCAGTGAACGCATGCAGTTTCGTAAAACCCGTGCCGTTGGTGTTGACGGCGAAGATCGTGCCACTGCCATCGCTGCCGCCAATATACGTCGTCCCATACAAGGTGTTGCCCGATAAAATCAATCCGGCATACGGGGAGGCACCATCGCTGGAATAGGCGAAGTGATGCAGGTTGGTAAAACCCGTGCCGTCGGCGTTGACGGCGAACACCGTGCCACTGCCCAAACTGCCGCCGGTGTAGGCCGTCCCATACAGGGTGTTGCCCGATAAAATCAAACCGGCATACGGGTGTTGTCCGTCGCTGACAGAGTCTGCCGTGAAACTATACAGGGTCGTAGAACCCGTGCCATCGGTGTTGACGGCGAACACCGCGCCATAGCCCGAACTGCCGCCATACTGTGTCGTCCCATACAGGGTGTTGCCCGATAAAATCACACCGGCCAACGGTTGACCGCCAGTGAGCAGGTTCGTAAAACCCGTGCCATCGGTGTTTGACGGCGAACACCGTGCCACGGTTTGCACTGCCGCCATACACTGCCGTCCCATACAGGGTGTTGCCCGATAATATCAATCCGGCATCCGGAGAAGCTCCGTCGCTGTCGCGAGTAAAACTACGCAGGTTCGTAAAACCCGTGCCATTGGTGTTGACCTTGAACACCGTGCCAACATTGTCCAAACTGCCGCCAGAATTTGCCGTTCCATACAGCGTCGTGCCCGATAATATCAAACCGGCAGTCGGTGCAAGTCCGTCGCTGTCGCTCGCGAAAACATGCAAGGTCGTAAAACCCGTGCCATCGGTGTTGACGGCGAACACCGTGCCATTGCCCCCACTGCCGCCATACCCTGCCGTCCCATACAGGGTGTTGCCCGATAAAATCAAACCGGCATACGGGTGTTGTCCGTCG
>JAYVCM010000061.1:0-2622 GCA_043749955.1 Limisphaerales bacterium
CGCCGCTGTGTTGAACAATGGCACGAACCCAGCCAGCAAGGTTTCCACCAACCAGTTCCTCCGCGTGGCGCGCACCGCGCCGGCCTCCGGTGATGCGAGTTGATGCAGCGGATATAATCCCATTTCTCAAAAACAATCGGTGCGTTGGTAGGGCGTCGCTACCGCGACGCTGGCGTGAAGCACCGTTGTTGCGGGGAAGCGGCGCGGCAGCGCCGCCCTACCAGCCGCCAATCTGCCGTTTGTCATTGGGAAATGGTATAACCATGCCCGACCAACGATTAATCACGCCGGGTGCCGGCCGCGAAGTTATCGCGAAACGAGTTGCCTCGCGTTTGAACCTGCGCCAGCCATGAAGGCGAACGGCGCCTGCTCCCGGCAGCTATAGCTTCAAGGGCGCATCTCACTTTCCTGCAACCGATCTGGGTTTCTCATTAACACCCAACTTTAGCTGGCGGTTTAGCGCCGCCCGCTGACTCAACCGCTTTAGCGGTTTTGGCGCCCGGGAAACCGCTCAAGCGGTTGGTTCCATTTCGCCGACCTAACACCCAACTAAAGTTGGGTGTTAATGAGAGGCTTGATTCGGCGTTGCCATAAACTGAGATGCGCCCAGCTTCGAATCAACGTTAAAAGACCCTTGTCAAGAATGGCAAATTCAAGTTAGTATCGTCGTTGCCTATGAAACATACTTCATTAAAACAATACGTCTCGCTGCGTCATTCGCTGACCGCCGAGAAAAACACACTCGAAGCCCGCCTCCACGCCATCAACTCGGCGCTCGGTGGCGCATTGAAATCCGCCGGCGCCAAGCCGGTGAAGCGGAAGAAGAAATTCAGCGCCGCCGCCCGCGCCGCCATCTCCGCCGCCCAAAAGGCGCGCTGGGCCAAGATCAAAGCGGCCAAGAAGTAACCCGCCGTTGCGGACTCTTCTCCGCAACGCCATCAACCGGCACCGGCAAATTCATTCGCCGGTGCCTTTTGCTTCGGGATGATGTCTTTGACCGACTAAGTGGGCGGCGTGGCGCGTTTTGCTGGGAGCGCTGGCGTCTCGCCGGCCAGTTTTCCAAACAACTCGCCGGCGGGACGCCAGCGCTCCCAGGCGGTTTGTTAAAGGCATGATCCCATTTTTCTTTCCCGGCTCATAGCCTGACTTCTTAACGTCACCTTAAGGTTCGTCCGGTTAGATTGTCCGCATGAAAATCTTTTCCGTTTTTTTTATTTTCAGCGCGCTGACCGCGCCGGCCCTTGCCGATCCGCAACTGACGTCGTGGTTCACGCTCGACTCCGGCAAGTTCGCGCAAATCTACCGCAACGACGCCGACAAGATTTCCGGCCGGACGGAAACCACCTGGAGCAACGGACGAAACGTGCAGTCGCAACCAGCCTTTTGCGGCGTGCAGGAAATTCTTTCATCGTCCAACTGGATTTACATCCGCAGCACCGGCCTCGGCAGCCACGTCATGGGGCCGTGGCAAAACGGCCGGTTCCCCAACCTGCCGACCGACCAGCATTTTATTTTTGCCATGTGCCGTCATCCGGTGGAGCAGACGACGCACAACTTCAACCGGCTCGGCGAGATCGGCCTGTTCGTGGACGGCGTGCGGATGTTTGACGCAGGTGATGCGTTTTCCTACTCGCACGCCAATGGCCGCGACGCCGACCCGCGCGCCGGCATCGGCCAGGGCGACCGCATCTGGAACCGTGATGCGTTTGTGAACGAAGGGAAAACCTTCGACGCCGCGCTCGCCCATCAGCAGAACCGGGGCACCTATCATTACCACGTCCAACCGATCGCGCTGCGGTATCTGCTCGGCGACCATGTGGATTATGATTCGACGACGAAGACCTACCATGAAAGTTCCCGCGCGCCGGTGAAACATTCGCCGATCCTCGGCTGGCTGCACGATGGTTATCCGCTCTACGGGCCTTATGGATTTTCCAATCCCACCAATCCCGCCAGCGGCGTGCGCCGGATGGTTTCCGGATTTGTGTTGCGTGATGAAAAAAATGGCGCGGACAATCTCGCGCACACGGGACGGCGCACTTTACCCCTGTGGGAAGCGCGGGAACACAATCGTTCCACCGCGCTGCAAAGTTCCGAGACCGGCCCGGACGTGAATGAGGTTCATCCCCTCGGCCATTACCTCGAGGACTACGCGTATCTTGGCGACCTCGGAAAAACTTTGGGCAAAGATTTTGACCTCGACGAGTTGAACGGGCGCTGGTGCGTGACGCCGGAATTTCCGCACGGCACCTTCGCCTACTTCACGACGATTGAGGCCGGCGGCCAGCCCGTCTATCCTTACAACCTGGGCCGCCGCTTTCATGGTTATCCGAACGGAAGACTCGTCACGGCCATCCACGAGCCGGTGACGACAAATTTCATCGCGCATCCCGTCGCGTCAATGAAAGCAACTGCGGCCGGAACCACCACGCTCATCTGGAGCGCGAAAGACGGCGGCGATTATCAAAAGCTCCCGGCACCAATCCCGCACGCGGGACTCCAGTGAAGCTCCAAATTCCAAACCCGTTCGGAGTTCCGCCTTCAGGCGGTCCGGGCTTGTTGCGTAAAAGCCGCAGCCGCCTGAAGGCGGAACTCCGAACGTTGATGCTGGGCGCCTGGACG
>JAYVCM010000062.1:0-7935 GCA_043749955.1 Limisphaerales bacterium
GCCGGTGGCGGCGGGGTTTCCGACACTGCGGATGACACCTTTGCCGTCGGCCAGATCAGCGTGTCGGCCACGGTGAATGTTTCGTTTCTGATAGAATGACGCTTTCTCAAAATGAGCTTGGTTATGAAGGCGCAATTCGAGTATTTCAACGAACAGGCAAATGAAAAAAGTCGCGCTGGTTTTTGTGGTCGCCGTCCTGCTGCCGAGCCTCGTGCTCGCGTGGCTGGCCGTGCGCTCGCTGCGCGACCAGCAGTTCCTCCTCGAACGTCAGCAGTCGCTCCTGTGTCAGCGCGTGACGGATGCGCTCGCGCAAAACATCGCCGATTCCCTCTCGCAACGGCAGCAGGAATTCGGCGCGCAGGTGGAAACGCTCGTCGGCGACCAGGACGCGCGCAGTGTTGGCAGCCGGTTTGATGCGCAAATCCGCCAGCGCTGGCCATTGGCCGAGGTGGGTTTCTGCGTCACGCGGTCGGGGAAAATTCTGTCGCCATCCGTCAATGCGCGCGACGAGGCGAAGAATTTTTATTCCGACAACGGCGGCTTCCTTGGCAACCGCGAAACCGCCGAGGTTTATGGCAGCGTCAACACCGTCGCGAACACTGCGCCGGACTACGCGGCCAGCAGCAGCGGCGGGAACAGCGGACGACGCGGGTATGGGTTCAACAGTGGCGGCGGCGGTCAGAAGCAGATGTCGCAATCGCTGGCCTTGGCGAACTCCGCCGCCGCCCCGGCGAAAGAAAAAATGGAATCCGACAGCACCGCCAAAAAGGTGAGCGCGGACAAAATCCAATCCGCCCGCCCGGCGCAAATCCTCGCCAGCGGCGCCATCAGCGAGCCGCAATCACAAAACGCCTACAACTACAAGGCGCAGACGCGCAAGGTCACGCCGCAGAGCGAGGCCAGCCAGCAGTTCAAGGACGTGGCGGATGAGGAGCAAAAAAATCTTTCGCGTGTGATCCCCGCCGAGGGGGAGTTCAGCCAGCTCATCGGCGACGGCACGGACGGGATGCTCGCGCGGTTTCTGCAAAACAAACTCAAGCTCATGTTCTGGCACCGGCTCAACCGCGAACCCGATCTGATTTTTGGCGCGCAGCTAAATCTGTCGCGCGTAGTGGACGGCCTGCGCGAACTCGTGCAGGCCGACCCGGAATTGCGCGACGAAATTTGCGTCGCGCTGCTCGACGACAACGCCCGGCCCGTCGTGATCTCGCGTGAAAAATTTCAGGCGAATTGGAAACGACCGTTCGTCGCCACGGAAATTGGCGATGCGCTGCCGCATTGGGAGGTCGCCGCGTATCTCGTCAACCCCGCGCAGCTCACGCAGGCCGCTGCCACCGCCCGGCTCACGCTCGGCCTGCTCATCGCCGTGCTGGTGCTGGCCATCGGCGTGGGAAGCTGGCTCATCGTGCGCAGCTTGAGCGTGGAACTCAAACTCGCGCGGCAGAAAACGGATTTCGTCAGCAACGTCTCGCACGAATTGAAAACGCCGCTCACCTCCATCCGGATGTTCTCCGAACTGCTCGCCGAGGGGCGCGTCACGGATGCCGCCAAGCAAAAATCTTATTTGCAGATCATCACCGCCGAGGCCGCGCGGCTCACGCGGCTCATCAACAACGTGCTCGATTTCTCGCGCATGGAGAGCGGCGAGAAGAAATATGACTTCCAGCCGTGCGACTTGGCGGAAGTCGTCCACAGCACCGCCGAAACTTTTCGTCCCCATCTCGAGGCGAACGGTTTCAAGTTCGATTGTGAGTTGCCCGGCACTTCGGTTTCCATTCGTGGTGATGCCGACGCATTGTCACAGATCATCGTCAATCTGCTCTCGAACGCGGAGAAGTATTCCACCGGGAGCGCTGTCATCCTGCCGGCGAGTTCATCGCCTCCAACACGCCGGCAAGATGCCGGCGCTCCCGGCAAAGAAATCATCTTGCAGCTCGCGCAAAAACAATCGCCGCTGCCGCACGCGGAAATCAAGGTGCTGGATCGCGGCTCCGGCGTGCCGCGCGGCAGCGAGGAAAAAATCTTCGAGAAATTTTACCGCGCGCACGATTCGCTCGGCAGCGGCATCCAGGGTTCGGGACTGGGCCTGACCATCGCCCGGCAAATCGCCCGCGCCCACGGCGGCGATGTGGTCTATGAACCGCGCGACGGCGGCGGAAGCTGTTTCGTTTTGCGATTGCCGTTGCAACAGGCGTAGGACAGGCGTCGCGCCTGTCTCCATTTTAAAAAAACTGAAAACAAATTTAGAGACAGGCGCGACGCCTGTCCTACAGGAAAAATGAAAACTAAAATTTTAATCGTCGAGGACGACCCGCACATCTTGCTCGGACTGGAGGAAGTCTTGAAGAGCGAAGGCTACGAAACCGCCTCGTGCAATCGCGGCGATGAAGCCGTGGCCGCCGTCGCCAAGTTTCAGCCGGTGCTCATCGTGCTGGACGTGATGCTGCCCGGCGCGAGCGGCTACGACATCTGCAAATCGCTTCGCGCGAAGAAAAATTCCACGCCCATCCTCATGCTCACCGCCAAGGGTCAGGAGATTGACAAGGTCGTCGGCCTGGATCTCGGCGCGGATGATTATGTCACGAAGCCATTCGGCGTGCGCGAACTGCTGGCACGCATCCAGGCCCTGCTGCGCCGAAGCAGTGGCGGAAGTTCCGCTTCGAATCAAGTTGCTGACGAAAAGCCCTTCAAGATTGGCGACGCGACGATTGACCCAAAGACATTTCAAGTGAAACGCGGCAAGGCGGTGGAAGAACTCACGGCCAAGGAGTTGAAGCTGCTTCAGGTCTTTCACGCGCACTCGGGCGAAGTGTTGTCGCGCGACAAACTGCTGAACGAGGTCTGGGGCTACAATTATTACGGCACGACGCGCACGCTGGACCAGGTCATCGTGCAGCTCCGCAAAAAACTTGGCGACAACGGCGGCGAACCGAAACACCTGCTCACGATCCACGGCGTGGGATACAAGCTGGCTGCGTGATATGAGAATCACGATTGAATTTCGATGCGGTCGAGAATTTTATGCGCCAAGCTGGCGAAATCTTTCTTGGCTTCCTGCACGCCGTAGGAATGACTGCCAATAGCGCCATCTGCCGCCGTGAGTTGAAAAATCGGCTTCCTCGCTTCCTGGGCCATGGGAACCAAACTTCGGTAATGCTTCAGCCGGGCCAAACAAAGCGGGTCGTCAGCCATGGAGGGCGGACTTGATTTATCTGAAAGCACGCTTTCGCGATAAACGCCGGGAATGCGTGCAGCCCAGCGGTCGTAGGCCTTTACGGGGCGTGAAAGCCGCTCGCTGTGTTGCTGCACCAAGTAACCAAGTGTTGCCATTTTACCTTCTGGCAATGGAAATGAGGGAGAAGGCCAGTTGTCGAGCCGCTTGCGCCAATTTAAGCGCCAGCTTCGGAGGGTGGGGCCTATGTTGCGAAGGCCTTGTAGCGAAAACAGGTCGGCAGCCAATGGAATGACAACATGGTCTGAACCAATGAGGGCAGACCGGTTAATGGCACCAAGATTCGGGCCGACATCGGCAAGGATGAGATCAGCTTGATGCTGTTCGGCTGCTTTTTGCGCGACAATCCAGAAGGCCGTGAGAACGCGAAAGGCCCGCAAAAGATTGCCGCTGCCAAGACTGTTCGGCCATTCTTGTGAAAGAAAATCTTCGAATCCCGCAAGAGCGAGATCCCCGGGGACAAGATGCAACGAGGAGCGGATGCGCTGGGTGATCGGTTCCTGAATATCTCCCACTTCCATGAGCGGTTGCACGCATCGGTAAATCGTGGTGGCTTTGGGCAAAAGCAATTCAGCGTCCCACAACTCCTCAAGTTTTTCTTCCGGGAGGAACGCCGAGGTGAGATTGGCCTGGGGATCAAGATCAATGGCCACCACCCGTTTGCCCATTTCGGAGAAGATCCAAGACAGATGATAAACGAGCGAGGTTTTACCCACGCCGCCTTTGTTATTGAAAAAAGTGAGAACGGGAACACTCATGGCACTTTGCGGATGATGGCAGCTATGAAATTTTGTTCAATCTGGAATTCCAAAGGAGGATTCCCATTCTTCTCCAAAGCTTCGCGGGCGATCAGTATTCCTGCCCCAAAACGCTGGGCGTAACCAAGAACTTTGAAAGCGGAAGCAAGTTGCGGATTGCGGTAATCGGCCCGTCCAGGTTGGCCAAAGTTTTGCACGGTGATGCTCCCATAAGGGCCACCGGGGTTGCTGATTTCAATTCGATCATCAAACCAATAAACACGGACCGGGGCATTGGTGCCTTCGTAGGTGCGGTGCATGACGGCGTTGCGGGCAAGTTGCTGGAGAGCGACCAAAGGATAAGGGCTGGAGCGAACTTCCCTGTCTTGAGAAGTGAAATCTACGCCGGTGGTGAGATGGGCGGTTAATTTCTCATCCAAACGGCGCAGAATTTCGCCAATCGTGCCGCTGATTTCCAACTCGTCGGCAATTGGATCAGAAAGTTTTGTGCCGCGAATGCGCAAGAACTGGATGTAACTGCCGGAAATCCAAGTGCGGGGCAACATTCCAATGCAGAGCAGGCCGAGAACCGTAGGGATGGGGTCATCCACCGAAGCGATCATGCCGCACGATGCCAGACGTTGCTCATATGAACGGGCGTTGGCAGCGAGGACATCGGCTGCAACTGCATTGGGCAAATAGTCATTCTCAAAGGTTACGCGGTTCAAATCTCCCAACGTGCAGGGCGAAATCGGATGTGCCTCAAAGTGCAAATCGCGGTAGCGGCGCTTTTCGTTGAGGATGCGTTCATCCTGTGCGGAAGCAATTCCGCGGCGGGGCCCGGTGCGAATCCAAATGCGGCCTTTGAAGCGAACGGGTGGCGCATCCGCAGGCCACACAGTAACGACAGCAATTTCAAATCCCTTGAGCACTCTCTTTTCAACCGTCATCGTTGGCGGCGGAAGGATATTCCCATTTGATTTTAGATCAGCCAGCGTCAACAACAATTGGTCGCTTACCGCAATTTTTTTCGGAACTCCATTATCCGCTACGCCAATAAAAAGGACCCCCGGCTGCTGGTGGTTTGGCAAGTCGTTTGCAAAAGCACAAATCGCTTGGGAACCTTTTTCGGGCGCATCCCCGGCCCATGCTTCCTTGCGCTCGGCTCTGTCTGATTCAAGATCGTTGAGCAGCGCGTCAAGTTCGTTGTCAGTCAAAGGTTTCATAGCGGAGCCAAACAGATTGGCTGGCATCGTAGTTTGCAAACGCTTTTTGGCAAAGAGAAAACCCGCGTGACGTTTGCCAGGCGGGTTGGAAATTTACTTGCGCTATGCCTTACGGCAGATCCGTCGCGCCCATCAGGTAGCGGTCACATTCGCGCGCCGCGCCGCGGCCCTCGTTGAACGCCCACACGACGAGGCTCTGGCCGCGACGGCAATCGCCACAGGCAAAAACGCCCTTGAGGTTCGTGGTGTATTTTTCAAATTCGGCTTTTGCATTGCTGCGCGCGTCGCGTTCGATGCCGAGCGAATCGAGCAACGGCTGTTCCGGTCCGAGAAAACCCATCGCCAGCAGCACGAGTTGCGCGGGCAAAACTTTTTCCGTGCCGGGAACATTTCTGGGAATGAACTGGCCTTTGTCGTTCTTCGTCCATTCGATCTGCACGAGATGAACGGCTTTGACGTGGCCGTGTGCGTCGCCTTCAAACTTGGTCGCGGTTGTCAGATAGACGCGCGGGTCAGCGCCGAATTTCGCGGCGGCTTCTTCCTGGCCGTAATCCAGCTTGTAGGTCTTGGGCCATTCGGGCCAGGGATTGTCCTTGGCGCGGTCAAGCGGCGGCTTGGGCAAAATCTCCACCTGCACGAGCGAGGTGCAACCGTGCCGCATCGAGGTGCCGACGCAGTCCGTGCCGGTGTCGCCGCCGCCGATGACGACGACGTCCTTGGCGGTGGCGTCAATGAAGCTGCCGTTCTTGTGCAAATCCAAAACCGCCCGGGTGTTCGCCGTGAGAAAATCCATCGCGAAGTGGATGCCCTTCAAATCGCGGCCTTCGATGGGCAGGTCGCGCGGCTTGGTCGCGCCGGTGGCGAGCACGACGGCGTCAAAGTCCTTCAACAATTTTTCCGCCGGGAGATTTTTTCCGACCTCGGTGTTGCAGACAAATTTGATGCCTTCCTGCTCCATCAATTCGATGCGGCGCAGCACGACTTCTTTTTTATCGAGCTTCATGTTGGGGATGCCATACATGAGCAGGCCGCCGGGGCGGTCGGCGCGCTCGAACACGGTGACTTCGTGGCCGGCCTTGTTCAACTGCGCGGCGGCAGAAAGTCCCGCCGGGCCGGAACCGATGACGGCGACGGTTTTGCCGGTGCGCTGCTTCGGCGGTTCGGCGGTGACCCAGCCGTTGTCCCAGCCGTGGTCAATGATCTCGCACTCGATGTTCTTGATGGTGACGGGCGGATTGTTGATGCCCAAGACGCACGAGCCTTCGCACGGCGCGGGACAGACGCGCCCGGTGAACTCGGGGAAATTATTCGTCTTGTGCAGGCGGTCCAACGCCTCGCGCCAGAGGCCGCGATAGACGAGGTCGTTCCAATCGGGAATCAGATTGTGAATCGGGCAGCCGCTGGCCATGCCGCTGACGAGCTGGCCGGTGTGGCAGAATGGAATGCCGCAGTCCATGCAGCGCGCGCCCTGTTTCTTCAGCTCGGCCTCGGGCAGGTGGATGTGAAATTCCTGCCAGTCGGCCACGCGCCCGATCGGCGAGCGGTCTTTTGGAATCTCGCGTTGGAACTCTAAAAATCCGGTTGGTTTTCCCATGGTTGATTTTTGTAAAAACTTTTTTAACGCAAAGACGCAAAGCGGCAAAGGCGCAAAGAAATTCCGCCGCAACGAATGAAAGAACCTTTGCGTTCTTCGCGTCTTTGCGTCTTTGCGTTAATTCTTTCCGGCTTCATTTTCAATGTCCGCCCTTCACGTTTTCCTCGAACGCGGCCATGATGGCCTCGTCGCCGCTCAAGCCCTGCGACTCTACTTTCTTGAGCGACAGCAGCACGCGCTTGTAATCCTGCGGCATCACCTTGACGAACTGCGGCAGGAAATTTTTCCAGTCGCCGAGAATCTTCGCGGCGCGTCCGCTCTGCGTGTAAGTCTGATGGCGCTGGATCAGTTTCCAGACCTGTTCGATCTCGTCTGCGTCCTCAAGTTTTTCCAGCGCGACCAGTTCCATGTTGCAGCGCGTGGCGAAATCACCGGCTTCGTCCAGCACATAGGCGACACCGCCGCTCATGCCCGCCGCGAAGTTGCGTCCGGTCTTGCCGAGAATCACGACGCGGCCGCCGGTCATGTATTCGCAGCCGTGATCGCCCACGGCCTCGACGACCGCGTTGACGCCGGAGTTGCGGACGGCAAACCGTTCGCCCGCCACGCCGCGCGCGAACAGCTCGCCCGCCGTCGCGCCGTAAAGCGCCACGTTGCCGATGATGATGTTGTCCTCGGCGGCGAAGGTCGCAGTCTTCGGCGGATACACGATGAGTTTGCCGCCGCTCAGGCCTTTGCCGAAATAATCGTTCGCGTCGCCCTCGAGTTCGAGCGTCATGCCTTTTGGAATGAACGCGCCAAAACTCTGGCCCGCGCTGCCATTAAATTTTAGATGCACCGTGTCTTCCGGCAGGCCCGCCGGCCCGTGCTGCTTGGTGATCTCGCTGCCGACAATTGTGCCGACCACGCGGTTCACGTTGATGATCGGCAGGTCCGCGCGGACTTTTTCGCCGCGCTCGATCGCCGGTTTGCAAATCTCCAGCAGCTTCGTCACGTCCAAAGATTTTTCCAAACCATGATCCTGGTCCTGCTGGCGGAAACGTCCGACTTCCGGCCCCATGTCCGGCCGGTGCAGAATCGGCGTGAGGTCCAGGCCGCTGGCTTTCCAATGCTCGATGGCTTTCCACGGAATCAATTTGTCCGTGC
>JAYVCM010000063.1:0-6445 GCA_043749955.1 Limisphaerales bacterium
TGATGTTTTTCAACCCGGCACCACAAAAGCTTTTTCCTCAAACGCAGATTGATGTGGTGCAGTTTCCCGATGGCCCCGGTGGCGACACTTTTACGGAGAAAACATTCGCCGGCCCATTGGACGTGATCCTCAAAGACGCGCTGACATTTTTGAAAAACGCCGTGATTCAGGAACGGGTGGTGAAACACGGCGACCGACCGGAAGCCGACCGCTTTTTCAATGTGCCCTATGCGGCGCTGGAGGAAGCCGTGGTAAATTCGGTTTATCACCGCAGCTACGAAATTCGGGAGCCGATTGAAGTCCGTGTCCTGCCGGATGAGATCACCGTGGCCAGTTATCCGGGTCTGGACCGTTCCGTCAACATCAAGGAATTGCAATCCGGGCGCTTTGCAACGCGGCGGTATCGCAACCGGCGCATCGGCGAATTTCTGAAAGAACTCAGTCTCACCGAAGGTCGAGGCACTGGTATTCCAAAAATGTTGGAGGCGTTGCGCGCCAATGGTTCTCCGAAACCCGTGTTTGAGTCTGATGACGACCGGACTTATTTTCTGGTGCGCCTGCCACTCCATCCTGAATTCATCAAAGAGGCCAGGGAACGGAAACTTCTAGCGACCGGCCAAGTCACCGGCCAAGTCACCGGCCAAGTCGCAGCGGAGATTCTTCGGTTCTGTGAGCAACCCCGTAAGGCCGGCGAAATCCAGTCGCTCACCAGCGTCAAACACCGCCAGACATTCCGCGAAAATTATCTCAACGCGCTTATCGGCAAGGGCTGGCTTGGGCGAACGATTCCAGATAAACCACAAAGCCGCTTGCAGCGCTATCAGATCACGGATGAAGGAAAGAAGTGGTTGCTGGGCGCGACCAATCGGAACTCAACTTCATAAAATTGAGATCGGCAAACGGACACCAAAACGGACACCAAACGGATTAAAAACGATAGGGTCGGATAAAACAGTTTTTGCTTGAATACCCAATGAAATCAGGCATATTTGAGGTGCAACAGCGGGGAAATCTGGCCGATTCCGACCCTCGCCTCCAACTCCAAGCTTCGCTTGGATACTGGGCTGCAAATTTCACAAACCAAAAGTGCCAGCAATGTGCCAGCAAAAATGTGACTCGGAGAAACTTGATAAAACTCCGAAACAACTCGGTCACGACTTGCTGAAACGCAATTGGCCGTGCGTTTGGTGCAGCTGATACATCTGCGGCTTGATCTAGATGCCGGTCCCACTACTGCCGGCCAAATCCGACTTCGGCGTTCGGATGAAATCGTTCTCGTAACGCCAGGCTTATGAATGTGGCCACCGTTTCATCAACCTACAAAACTGTAGTCATAGGGCTTGCGCATTTCGCGGGCGAGCTGGGCGTTGCCTTCCTTGGCGCCGTCACCGGTGAAGATTTCCTTTTTTGGGTTCCATTGAAACTTGCGGCCGGAACGGAGCGCAATGACGATGAGATGGCCGACGGACGCGGAACGATGACCGCTCTCAACGGAACTGATCGGATCTTTGCGTGAACGCACGGAGTTGAAGAAGTTGCCCATGTGGTTGTGGCTGACTTCGAGGCGGACCGCGTTGGCGGGCAGCGGCGCGCGGAGAAGTTCCTTGTCGCTGGCGGTAATTTCGTCGCGGTTGACCCAGATCCAGCCGTCTGTGCCTTCGAATTTCACGCCGTTGCGCTGGCCTTTTTCGTTGATGACCCAGCCGCCCCAGCCGTCGTCAGCGGTGGTTTTCACCACCTGCTTCACGCCGTTGGCCCAATGGAGCGTGGCCTCAAATTCACTGGGCGCGGTATAGCCGCCGGCGATGGGGCCGGTCACCACCTTCGCTTCGACATCCACCGGCCCGTCGAGGCCGATGGCCCAGCGCGCGATGTCGTTATGATGCGCGCCCCAGTCCGTGACGGGGCCGCCGGAATAATCGAACCACCAGCGAAACATCGTGTGGCAGCGCTCTTTCACATAAGCCACGTTCGGCGTCTGGCCCTGCCAGAAATCCCAGTCCAATCCGGCCGGCACCGGCACGGTGGGAAACGGCCCTTCGCGGAGACCGGCGGGCACATACACGTTCACCTGTTGCAATTTGCCGATGCGCCCATTGCGAACCAGTTCGCACGCCAGATGAAAATTATGCTCGCTGCGCTGCTGGGTGCCGGTCTGGAACATGACGTGATTGGCGCGCACGGCTTTGACGACATGCTTGCCTTCGTCAATGGTCAGCGTGAGCGGCTTCTCGCCGTAAATATCCTTCTTCGCTTTGGCCGCCGCGAGATTGACCAAGGTATGCCAATGGTCGGGCGTGCCTTGAACGATGATATGAACATCATCCCGTTCCATGACTTTGCGAAAGTCGGTATAGGTCGCGGGCGTCTTGCCGTCCTTGGCGAACTGTTTCGCGGCGGACTCAACATGCTTTTGATCCACATCGCAAACGGCCACGATGTCGCCAAAGTTGGCGGCGTTGCTGGCGTCGCCGCGCCCCTGGCCGCCGCAACCAATGAGGGCGATGCCGGGCCGGTCGTTCGGACTTGGCAGCGCGGGTTTGTCGGCGGCGGCCTCGGCGGCTCCCGCCAGTTGTTCTTGCACAAACCACAAGGGCAGACCGGTCGCCGCCGCCGTGACGCTGCAACGGGCGAGGAAGGAGCGGCGTGAAATTTGAAAAGGCTTTTTCATAGGATGATTATTTATGACTGGCATGGGCCTGGAGAATTTCCAGCGACATCATGGCATAGGTGGTGATCAGGACCGGATCGGATTCCCAAAAGCGCTTTTCGGAATTGACCCACGATCCGTCCGGCTGCTGCAGCTTGAGCAATTGGCTGGCGACTTCCGCCCGCCAGTCCACTTCCCGGCCATCGGCCAGTTTCAACTTATCCCCGCCGGCGACCGCGAGAGCCTTGGTCATCAGGTGCAGGTAATAGTAATAACCTTGCTGATCCAGGCCGGGATTTTCCGCGAGGGTGTAGTTATTCCGCAGCCAGTTGAGCACGGCGACGACGCGCGGATCATTTTTGTCCACATGGGCGTAGATATAACTAAGTAATCCACCATAGCTCATGCTGCCATAACTTCGGAGCGCCACGCGCCCGGTCGCGGCATTGGTGACGCCGCCCGCATTGCTTTTGCCGGGATAATATACGAAACCGCCCAGATCTTTGGCATCGGAAGAAACCCAGTCCGCCTGATTGACGGAAGGCAGGTTCTGACAATTTTCGAGGAAATGGGTGACGGCAGCCCAATCAATCTCGGGTTCCGGTTTGGAAGACGCCAGCTTGTCCTTCAGCCGCGCGTCGTCCTTGATGATCACGCCTTCCGAAAGGCGCAGGGCTTCAATGGCGATGAGCGTGTTGTTCATGTCCGAATGTTGGTATTTGCTGCCGTAACCAATCCCGCCATCGAACGGCGTGTCATTCGTGCCCTTGACTCCAAAATCAATCTGCGAACTGGCCAGATAACCACGCGCGGCCAGAATCACCGGCGTGAAGTTGGCATCATTGGCCGACGCGAGCGCCGTGAGAAAGAGGGCCGTGTTGTAGTTGGCCAGCCCGGTGCGCTGGATGCTGCCATCCGGCTTGACGGAGGTGAGGATGAAATCGTAGGCGCGGGCGAGTTCCGACGAGCGATTGTGCCGGAACCGACCGGCAGGCTCAAAGTTCAAGGCCGTGAGCACCAACGCCGTCACGGCCGGCTGCTCGGAAGTGGACCACCAACCGTTGGAATTTTGGCTCTTGAGCAGATAGTCCGCGGCCCGGTCAAAGGCCTTCCCCAAGTCGGCGGCAGTTGGGCCGGCGATTTTCGCCGCCGCCACTTGGCCGGCGGGTGCGTCCGCCGCCTTGGACCCGATGGCGAGGCTGACGAGCCAGAGGCCGGTTAATGCGGAGGCGGACTTGATTGCTTTTTTTATTTTCATGCTGGATAACCTGTCAGGCGACAAACATTGAACGCCATTGGTTTGGAAACCGAGGCCTTTGCCAAACCCGGTTATTACCGTTCTCGTTTGCACGGAATTCAACCCGCGGCAAAACCGCCCTGATGGTCCAGTTTGAATTTCCACATACTAGGCGAGTGAAGGCAATCTGACGACTGCCATTTTGCGTTTTGCCTTGTCTCATTTTGCGCCGCCGGTTTTGCCGCCGAGCCGCAGATTTTTTCCCGCCGCCACCGCCGGCCTGATGGAAACCGGCGGAACAACCGACGGCGAGATGTGATTAGCAATTACCCCGCTAGTATTTGTTCCATATTTGCCGGCGGGCACGGAATAAACTCCCCAGTGGATGAACAGCCCGAACTTCGCCTCGCGCCACCACGCCATGCGCGCGTCGTGCTGGGCGGGCGTTTCCTTCAACGCCTCCAGACTTGCGCCGCTCGTCTCGACGGTCACGCCTTCGGCGGGTGTGGAATTGGCTGGAGTTGCGGCATCGCCGGGACCAGGTTTGCCGCCAGCAAGGCGGCCAGTATTTTTGTTCTCACAATTTCAAGGGCGATTTCGATGTTTCTTCTGGAGCGCGGCAAATTGCTGTTCCTCCTGCAACTTTGCGCCCGCACCGCCGGGCAGGCCGTCGCGGAATGTGCCAAACCATTGGTCGATCGGGATGCCGGCCTCGCCGTAGTTGCACTCGAAGTAACGGTGATGCAAGTAGTGAAAGTAAGAGCCGGTCGGCCATTTGTCCTCGACGATCGGCCCTTCAAATCCGTGATGGCCGCACGCAGGAGAAAGCCCGGTGTGCTGGAGGTTGAACAGAAAATGAAACGGATGCGACGGCACTATCCAGTGGATCAGCACGACGCTGAAGTAGAGCAGGATTTCCACCGGGTGCATCGCCATGCCGGACCACGGAATGGGGTTGATGTTTTTGTGGTGCAGATAATGGACGTGTTTGTAGAGCGGCTTCCAGTGGATGAGCCGGTGAATCCAGTAGAAATGAAATTCCCGCCAGAACGGAATCACGAACAGCAGCGCGATAAAGGCGACCGGATGTTTGTTCCAGTCCAGAAACGCGATGTGATGGTTTGCATACAGCCAGTAAGTCACCGCCTCATACGCGGTCATGATGCCGCCGCCGAAAACGCACGTCCAAAAAATGTTGTCATACACCTGGTCGCGAAACAGGAAGACGTTGCTATTGCGCGCGGGCCAGCGGGCGTCGTATTTGCCTTTCGTGCCTTCGCCCTTGAGGATGTAGAAATAAAGATGATAGCCGCCATACACGAGCCAGATGAGCGCGAGGTTGCGGAGCAAAAGCTGCGCGATCCAATCCCACTGGAAGTGCGCGCACCGCGAGAGTTCCGGCTGAAACCAAAACCACGAGGCCGCCGAGATGCCGAGCAAAACAAAATTGCGCGGCCACATGAAGCCGGGCCAGGTGACGAGCCATTTCAACAACGCCAGCGGGCGCGGTGGCCACACAAACACTGGCGCGTAGGCCGCCGGATAATCGGGACGCCATTCGCCTTTCACATTCCGAACGCCGGGATCGGGGCGGTTCGCGCGCGGCACAAAATGCTTCAGGATTTTTTTCAACGTGGTCATCAGCGCGCGGTTTTCATTTCAGGAAGAATACTTCTTTGGTGTCGCTCCAGATTTTTCCTTTGGCGGCGGCATCCGGCAGCGGGGACTGGCACGGATCCGTTTCCTTCCACCAGCGGACGGTTTCGGGATCGGCGGCCATGCGCTTCATGTCGGCGGCAAAGTCTTTGCCGGTGTATTCGAGATAGGAGAACAGGTAGGTTTTGCCGCCAATCTCGCACTCGTGGATCGAGTAGTTCTGGACGTGGACGTTTTTGAGCTGCTGCATCACGGACGGCCATGGATGCGCGTGGAGGTCTTCGTAGTGCGCGGCTTTCTCCGACTTGAGGCCGGTGATCCAGGCGTAGCGCGTGACGTGGGCCGACGGTGTTGAAGCGCAGCCGGTGAGCAAGGCCGCGAACAGGAGGCAGAGTAATGTTTTCATTTTTTGGTTCTGGTTAACGGAAGATAGTAACCGCCTTCGCCGCCGGTCTCGCCTTTGCGTCGCCAAAATCCCGCCGCGACGCCGAGGCCGACGACTGCCAGCAGGTAGATGACGATGATGGTCCAGTCCAGAGTGGCCATTGGGGTGTTCATGTGGATTACTTTTCGATGAGTTCGATGTCCGTCATGGTCGGGCCGTCCGTGGCGTCGAAGATGTTGAGACGAAATTCCCGCGCTTTCACTGGCTCGAATTTTTGCTGAAACCCCTGGCCAAGTTTTGTGCCGGCGAAAATAGTTTTCCACTCCGTGCCGTCGCGATATTGAAACTCAAACTTCTGCACACGTTCGCCGATGGCTTCCTCGATGCGCACGCGCTGGATGGTCAGCGGCTTGGTGAGGTCGGTGGCGATCCAGCATTGCTTCGTGCCCGAATCCGTTGCCCAGCGGGTGTGTGCATCGTTGTCGAAAGCTTCCTGTGGACCATACGTGTCGTTTTG